>JANNCN010000165.1:0-17550 GCA_031386665.1 Rhodoferax sp.
GCCGCGAAGTGATGGACGAATACGGTGCCGCCAGCCAGCAAAAGGCGGTTGCGGCCTTGGCCGCTGGCTTGTTTAACGCTGAAATCGCGCCCATCACCGTGACCATGGGTGTGGCCGACAAAGTGATGGGCTTGACCACCAAACAAGTCACCGTGTCACAAGACGAAGGCATTCGCGATGGCACCACCAAAGAAGGCATTGCCGGTTTGCGTTCTGCGCTGCCGGGTGGATTGATTTCTGCGGGCAATGCCAGCCAGTTTTCCGACGGCGGCGGTGCTTGCGTCATCATGAACGAAACCGTGGCCGAGCGCAAAGGCTTGACGCCACTGGGTCGCTTTTTGGGCTTTGCCGTGGCAGGCTGCGAGCCTGATGAAATGGGCATTGGCCCGGTCTACGCCATTCCCAAGGTGCTGAAGCGTTTGGGCCTGACGGTGCAAGACATTGACTTGTGGGAGCTGAACGAAGCCTTTGCCGTGCAAGTGATTTACTGCCGCGACAAGCTGGGCATTCCGGGTGACCGCCTGAACGTGAACGGTGGCGCGATTGCTGTGGGTCACCCGTATGGCGTGAGCGGCCAGCGCTTAACTGGCCATGCACTGATTGAAGGCAAACGCCGGGGTGCAAAACGCGTTTGCGTGACCATGTGCATTGGCGGCGGCATGGGTGCAGCGGGTATCTTTGAGGTGCTTTGAGTTGCTTTTTGAGGTGCTTTTTGTGGTGATTTGAGGCTGACTTTGAGAGCCAGCGCTCTGGGCAGTGGCCTGGGGCCTGGACACCCGTTGGAGGTAGCGGGTTTTCGAAAACATATTTGCTACTATAAATATAGCAAACTATCTATATTAATCGAGAGCTAGAGGCATTTTTAATTCAAAAAAAGGCATTTTCAGGGCCTTTTTGAGAAAAAAGAACCTGCAGGTTCTTTTTTATGGTTTATTCCGTATTTTGGCTCGTTTTTGAAAGTTAGTCAGACCATGGCATTTCGCGACACACTGGACTTTCTGCTTTTTGACTGGCTGCAAGCGGCAAGCCTGAACCAGCGCGAGCGCTTCAGCGACCATTCCCGTGAGACGTTTGACGCCGTTCTGGACACCTGCGAGCGCATCGCCCGCGAGAAATATGCGCCTTTCAACCGCCTGGTCGACACGCAAGAGCCGCACTTTGACGGCGAAAAAGTCACGCTGCCACAGGCCACCCATGATGCCCAAAAGGCCTATGCAGAGTCTGGCATGCTGAGCGCGTCGCAAGACTACGCCATGGGCGGTATGCAATTGCCCTACACGGTCGAAGCCGCCGCCAACGCCTTTTTTGCCATGGCCTCGGTCAGCATTGGCTCAGGGCTGCTGTCGGTTGGCAATGCCAATTTGTTGATGAAACACGGCACCGAATTGCAACGCGAGGTGTTTGCGCTGAATGAATTTTCAGGTCGCTGGTCGGGCACCATGTGCTTAAGCGAGCCGCAGGCGGGCTCCAGCCTGTCAGACATCACCACCCGCGCTGTGCCCGATGGCGACAGTTTCGAGACCGAAGCCTTGGGGCCACGCTACCGCATCAAAGGCAACAAGATGTGGATTTCAGCCGGAGAACACGAGCTGACCGAGAACATCATTCACCTGGTTTTGGCCAAAATTCCAGCAGCCGATGGCAAGCTGATCGCCGGTACACGTGGCATTTCATTGTTCATCGTGCCCAAGAAGATGGTCAACGTGGCCGGAGAATTGACGGGCCAACGCAACGACGTGGCCTTGGCGGGCCTAAACCACAAGCTGGGCTGGCGCGGCACCACCAATACGCTGCTGAATTTTGGGGAAGGCAAGTACCCCGTGGGTTCACTGAATGGGCCGACCGACTTGCCCGGAGCCGTCGGCTACCTCGTTGGCAAGCCCGGCGAAGGCCTGCGTTGCATGTTCCACATGATGAACGAAGCCCGCATTGGTGTGGGCACGGCTGCCACCATGCTGGGTTTGGCGGGCTACTACGCATCGCTCGACTATGCCAAAACCAGGCTTCAAGGCCGCCCCGTCAAAGGGGCCAACGCCAGCGGTGTGGCGGTTAAAGACGCAAACCAAGCGCAGGTGGCCATCATTGAACACGCCGACGTCAAACGCATGCTGTTGGCGCAAAAGTCTTATGGCGAGGGCGCTTTGGCGCTCGAACTGTACTGTGCCCGGCTGGTGGACGAGCAGCACACGGGCAGCCCCCAGGCCGCTGACGATGCACGGCTTTTGCTCGAAGTGCTGACCCCCATCGCCAAAAGCTGGCCCAGCGAATGGTGTTTAGAGGCTAACAGCATGGCGATTCAAATCCATGGCGGCTACGGCTACACCCGCGACTTCCCGGTAGAGCAGTACTGGCGGGATAACCGCTTGAACATGATTCACGAAGGCGCACACGGCATTCAGGCCGCTGACCTGCTGGGTCGCAAGGTGCTGATGGAAGACGGCCGTGGCCTGAACTTGTTGGCCCAGCGCGTCACCGCAAGCATTGACCGCTGCAAAACTGTCGCGGCCTTGGCCGCCCACGCGCTCGCGCTAGAGCAGGCGCTTGCCCAGGCCATCAGCGTCACGCAAGCCGCGTGGTCCAGCGGCAACCCGGCGCAGGCTTTGGCCAATGCCGTGCCTTACATGCAAGGCTTTGGCCACACCGTTTTGGCTTGGATCTGGCTGGACGTGGCCGCCACCGCTTTGCAGTACGATGCCGCCCAATCCAAGCCCGCAACGCAAGGCGTTTTAGCGGCAACCCGGTATTTTTACCACTACGAACTGCCCAAAATCGGCGCGTGGTACAAGGTGGTGGAATCTCGTGACATGACGTGTGCCGACTTGGCGCTGGAGGCCTTTTAATGGTCAATCAAAAATTACTCACTCGGTTGCAGTGGCTTGTCTGGATCGCCATTTACGGCGGTTTGTTGACCGTGGTGTTAGGCACCTTTGTGCAAGGCGGCGATGCGTCAACCGCCTGGTGGATGTTTGTCATCGGCACAGTGCTGGTGGTGCTTGGCAGTGCCCTGATTTATGTGCGCTCCCGCCTGAAGGCAGCGCCTTGAGCCGCCAGACATTCATTCAACGTCTTTTTAGCTCCGTTTTTTTGCATCTATTTTGAAGGAACCCCATGTCCAGAACCATTCAACAACTGTTTGACTTGAAAGGCAAAACAGCGCTCGTCACTGGCGGCTCGCGCGGCCTGGGTCTGCAAATGGCTCACGCCCTGGGTGAAGCGGGCGCCAAAATCGTGCTGAATTCGCGCAAAGCCGAAGACCTGGAACGAGCGGCCGCCCAGTTGAAGGCGGCTGGCATTGACGCCAGCTGGATTGCCGCCGACTGTGGCAAAGAAGAAGACCTTCGCCGCCTGGCGGATGAATGTCTGCAACGCCTGGGTCGGGTTGACATTTTGGTGAACAACGCGGGCGCCAGTTGGGGCGCCCCAGCAGAAGACCACCCTGTGGCCGCCTGGGACAAGGTGATGAACCTCAACATTCGCGGCTACTTCATTTTGTCGCAGCACATTGCCAAACACAGCATGATTCCAAACCGGGCAGGGCGCATCATCAACATCGCCTCGATTGCCGGGCTCAACGGCAACCCCAAAGGCATGAACACAATTGCCTACAGCACGTCCAAAGGGGCAGTGGTTAATTTCACCAAAACCCTGGCGGCGGAATGGGGCCAATACAACATCAATGTCAACGCCATTTGCCCAGGGTTTTTTATGACCAAAATGGCCGCTGGCTTGATCGACCTGCTTGGCGAAGAAAAGATGGCTTCCGCAGCGCCGCTCAATCGCCTGGGTGACGATGAAGACCTGAAAGGTATCACCTTGCTTTATGCGTCGGATGCGGGCAAGCACATTACAGGCCAGTGGATGGCGGTCGATGGTGGCGTCAGCGTCGTTACGGGTGCCTGACAGTTTTATGACCTTCGCTATCAAAATTCCCTTTGTTGAGCATTTAGGCTTTTCACTTGATGTTTTCGAAGGCGGTCATTCGCAAATCAGCTACGAAGCCCGGCCAGAACACCTGAATACGTTTCACGTCACGCACGGGGGCGCGGTCATGACTTTGCTGGATGTCAGCATGGCCACCGCAGCGCGCAGTGTGGATCCTGGCATGGGGGTTGTCACCATCGAAATGAAAACCAGCTTCATGAGGCCCTGCCGGGGCATGCTGACCAGCAAAGGGCATTTGATGCACCGCACCAAATCGATGGCGTTCACCGAAGCCACCATCTTTGACGCCGAAGGCCTGGCCTGTGCCCACGCAACCGGCACCTTCAAATACGTCAGGCGCGGCGACCGAAACGCAACCCCCCAAGATGGCGAAGCGCCCAACGACATCGTTTCAACCGACTGAGTTTTTTCCTTTTTTTCAATTCACTTTTTAGCGAGTTTTTCATGCCAATCAACCAACAAATGCACCTGGACAACCGCCCAACTGGCGAAGCAATGGCCAGCAACTTCAAACTCGTCGAATCTGAAACCCCGGCGTTGACAGCTGGCCAAGTGCTGGTTCGCCACCACTTTCTAAGCCTGGATCCCTACATGCGCGGGCGCATGAACGACAGCAAAAGCTACGCGGTACCCCAAGCTCTGGGGCAAACCATGGGTGGCGGCACGGTCGGTGAAATTGTCGAATCCAAAAGCGACAAGTACGCTGTCGGCGACAAGGTGGTGGGAATGGGCGGCTGGCAACAGTACAGCGTGGTTGACGTGAGCCAACCAGGCGCTTTGCGCAAGGTCGACACCACCCACGTGCCTCTGAGTCACTACCTGGGTGCTGTGGGCATGCCCGGCGTGACAGCCTGGTACGGCTTGGTCGAGATCATCAAACCCAAAGCCGGGCAAACCATGGTAGTCAGCGCGGCAACCGGGGCGGTGGGCAGCGCCTTTGCGGCTTTGTCCAAAGCCCGAGGCTGCCGCACGGTCGGCATTGCAGGTGGGCCAGATAAATGCAAGTACGCGGTTGACGAGCTGGGTTTTGATGCCTGCATTGACTACAAGGTGCACAGCAACGCCGCGTCGTTGTCCAAGGCCCTGAAAGAAGCTTGCCCAGACGGCATCGACGGCTACTTTGAAAACGTGGGCGGCATGGTGCTGGACGCGGTGCTGACCCGCATGAACGCTTTTGGCCGAATTGCCGTGTGCGGCATGATTGCAGGCTACGACGGTGCGCCCCTGCCGTTGTCGCAACCGTCGCTCATTCTGGTCAGCCGCCTGAAGGTCGAAGGCTTCATTGTCAGCGAGCACATGGAAATCTGGCCCCAGGCTTTGGCAGAGCTGGGTGGCCTGGTGGCCAGCGGCAAGCTCAAACCCCGCGAATCGGTCGCTCATGGTATTGCGGCGGCACCCGAGGCGTTTTTGGGCCTGCTGAAGGGCAAGAATTTTGGCAAACAAATTGTCAAATTGATCTGATTCTGTTTTCAGATTCGCGCCTCAAAACTTCAAAGCCCTGGTCACAACAGTCAGCACACAAGGAGAAAACCCATGTCCGACCTGATTCTTCACCACTACCCTGCGTCGCCGTTTGCCGAGAAAATTCGGTTGGTGATGGGTTTTAAGAAGTTGGCCTGGAAGTCGGTCATCGTGCCCAATATGATGCCCAAACCCGATGTGCTGGCACTGACGGGAGGGTATCGCAAAACGCCTTTTTTGCAGGTGGGTGCCGACATCTACTGCGACACCGCTTTGATCTGCGATGTGCTGGAGCATTTGCACCCTGGGCCATCCTTGTACCCCGCCAAACACAAGGGCTTGGCCCGCATCTTGTCGCAATGGGCGGACGACAAAGTGTTTCAGGCGGCCATGGGCTACAACTTTTCGCCCAAAGGTGCGGCCCAACTGTTTTCGTCGTTTCCAGGCACCACGCCCGAGAACATCGCCACGGTCAGCAAGGCTTTCATTGAAGACCGCGCGAAAATGCGCCTGGGCCAGCCACGCATGCCGCCAGCTGATGCCGCTGCAACTTACAAAAGTTACTCGCGCCGCTTGGCCAATATGCTGGACAGCCAAGATTTCCTGTTGGGCAACGAACCCAGCGTTGCTGATTTTTCTGCTTACCACCCGCTTTGGTTCACGCGCACGCAAGTCAGCGTGATGGCGGGCGTTCTGGATGCCACCCCGGGTGTTTTGGCCTGGATGGACCGCATGGCCAGTTTGGGCCACGGCATGCACCAAGACTGCTCATCCAGCGAAGCCATCGAAGCGTGCGCCCAATCTGGCTGGACGGACAGCGTTTTTGGCAATGAGCAGTTTCAGGACGAGCACGGCATTGAGCTGGGCAGCCAGGTCACCATTGCGGCTGACAGTTTTGGCCCCGAACCCACCGAGGGTGAGCTGATCTCAGCCACCCGTATGCATTACACCTTGCGCCGCACCGACGACCGCGCCGGGACGGTGCAAGTCCATTTCCCGCGCATCGGGTTCATTTTGAAGAAAGTAGCAGCTTGACATGATTTCTGATTTCAAAGGCAAAACTGCCGTTTTGACGGGCGCGGGCTCTGGCTTTGGGCTCGAATGTGCGCGCTTGGGTGCCAAACTCGGCATGAATCTGGTTTTGGCAGATGTGCAAAAAGATGCGCTGGCCAAAGCCGCTGCCGAGTTGGAAGCGACAGGTGCCCAGGTCTTGGCATTCCCGCTGGATGTCTCAAAGGCTGACGAGTTTGAGGCACTGGGGCAAGCTGTGTTCAATCGTTTTGGCGCGCCGCATTTCGTGTTCAACAACGCAGGCGTAGGGGCGGGCGGTTTGATTTGGGAGAACTCCCTGAAAGACTGGGAATGGGTTTTGGGCGTTAATTTGATGGGCGTCGTGCATGGCTTGAGAGTCTTCACACCCATGATGCTGCAAGCCGCCAAGCAAGACGCCAGCTACCAGGGCCATATTGTCAACACTGCCAGCATGGCGGGCTTGCTGAACCCACCCAACATGGGTGTTTACAACGTCAGCAAGCACGCGGTGGTCAGCATGACCGAGACGCTGTACACCGACTTGTCGCTGGTCACAGACCAAATCAGCGCCAGCGTGCTGTGCCCATTTTTTGTGGCCACGGGAATCAACCAAAGTGAACGCAACCGCCCTGGGGATGTGACTGATGCACAAGCGACCCTCACCAAAAGTCAGAAAATTGGCCAAGCCATGACGTCCAAAGCAGTTACCAGTGGCAAAGTCAGCGCTGCCGATGTGGCGGCCATGGTGTTTGACGCCATCGCTGCCAACCGTTTCTACATTTACAGCCATCCCCACGCCATCAAGTCCGTTCAGACCCGCATGGAAGACATTATTTTGGCGCGCAACCCCACCAGTCCGTTTGCGGGCAAACCGGAAATTGGCGAAGAGCTGAAGCGCTCGCTCAGGGCTGAATGAGGCGGCGGTGGGCTGGCTTGCGCAAGTTAACCGCAGGTTAACTGCAAGTTAACCGCGAGGTCACTGCAGGCTCAATGCAGACTTTGCAGGTTGGCTTGCTCAAACAAGTCCACCTGAACCACCGCTGGGTCTGAGCGCTCCAGCAGCGATAAAAACTGCAGCAAATCAGGATCGACCACGAAACTGGCTGACGAGGCAGCCGTCAGCAGATTTTCAGGCATTTGGGGCCGCGCTACGACGAAGCCTTGCACGTAGTCCACGCCAATTTCGGTCAGCGTTTGCACGGTTGCCGAGTCTTCCGCCCATTCGGCGATGGTTTTCATACCTAAATTGCGAGCCAGACTGACAATGGCCTCCACAATGGCCACATTGGCGGGGTGGCGGTTCATGTCCACAATGAAGCTGCCATCAATTTTGAGTAAATCAGCCGTCAGTTCCTTCAAGTACGAGAACGAGGTGTAGCCTGCGCCAAAGTCATCCAGCGCCACTTTCGCGCCATAACTGCGCACCTTGTCGACAAAACGGCGTGTGTTGTTCAAATCGTGTAAGGCCACGCTCTCGGTGATTTCAAGGCAGAGGTGAGAGACGATGTTGGTGTTCAGTTCCAGCATGGCGTACACATCTTGCAAAAACTTTTCATCGTTGAGGGATGCGCCACTCAGGTTCATGCACACGAATTTGGTGTTTTCTAGGGTGCTGCTGTGGGTGTTCATCCACGCCAAAGTCGTGGACAAGACCCAGCGGTCAATCACGCTCATTTGGCCACTGCTTTCACCGGCTGAGATGAGGCGGTCTGTCGGAATCAACTTGCCTTCATGGTCCAGCATGCGAAGCAGCACCTCAAAATTCAGCGACTCCGAGGGCGAGGTCAAGGACATGATGGGCTGCATCATCAAAAACAGACCTGCTGTGGCGTTGGTGTTAGACAGTTGCTCCACCAGCCGCAGCTCGGCCTCGTGTTGGTCAAAGGCGCTGGCGTTGCGCTCAAACACCACCAAGCCATCGCCACTGCCCGCCTTGGCTTCATGGCAGGCACGGTCGGCGGTGGACACCGCGTCTTTGACCTGCATTTCTGCGCCAACGTCAATTAGTCCAATCGAGCCGCGCACGTGAAACGCGCGATCTCCGACCTTGTAAGGCGTGCTGCCCAAGCTTTCAATAATGCCGTTGCAAATCAAGGTTGCCACAGGAATTTTGGTGTCGGCCATGACCAGCACAAACTCGTCGCCGCCCACACGCCCAAATTGCATGGCGCCAGAAATCATGTGAATCACGCGCTGGCAAACTTGCTGCAAAACCTCGTCGCCCGCGTTGTGGCCAAACAAATCGTTAATCAGCCTGAAACGGTCAAGATCAAGGTAGGCCAACGCCAAGGGCTTGCCATTGGCCAGCTCTGACATGGCCGAGTCCAAGGCCTTTTCGATGCCGCGTCGGTTCAAAACCTTGGTCAACGGGTCGTTATTGACCAAAAAAAGCAATTCTTCCGTGGCCTTGGCTTTCTCCGTCACGTTTTGCAAAGAGCCTTCAATGCGGTTGCGGGCCAGCGTGGCCTTGACCAAAAATCGGCTGACTTCACGGTTGCCAAGCAATGGCGCTCGGCCTTTGATCTCAAGCTCGCCATCGCTTTGCGAATGAACCAGATTGTGCAATTGCGCCCAAGCGCCACCATTGAAATAGCGCTGCCAGGAGCGCCCGCCTTTTTCAAGCACCTTGTGACCCAACATGCGCATCAGCGCCGGGTTGGCACTCAAAAACCGGCCGCGCAAATCAAGCGTGAACAGGCCAATCGGCATGGCTTCATAGGTGTGCTGAAGCTCGGCTTGCACCTCTAGCCGTTTTTCATGCTCTTGGCGCATTTGGGCCGCAATCGCCACCGCTGCGAGCAAACTCGACGACAAGGCCGCCGTGACACTGTTGAAAGACCCAATCAGACCTTTGACACCCAGGGCGGCGGCAATCACCTCGTACAAACTGGCGGCCAGTGTGATGCTGATGGATGCGCTGTACCAGATGGCGGCCTTGGATCGGGTCAAGATCAGTATTTTGGCCATCGAAAACAACATCACTGCAATGAACACCCCCGTCGCAATCCACAAGAATGGCAGGAAGTTGCGGTAAGGCAGAAGGGCAGACACGGCCAAAAGGGGCAAGCAAAACCATTGCGGTATGCGCATCAACCACAGGGTTCCCACCTTGACCAGGTCATCGCGGAACAACATGCCAAAAAGCGTGACCGACAGCACAAAGTAGACCGCCATCGTGATGGCTCGCATGCTCACCAGGCCTTCTGACGGAATGGCAAAGCCCAGCCATTGCGCGTCCCATCCCGCGGACAAGGCCCCCATTCGCAAATTGACCACCAGCCAGGCTGCAAACAAGAGGTACAAGGCGCTGCGGTTGATCATGGCCGTGACCAGAACAAACACAGCGAGAATCAGAATGCCACCCTCAAGCAAACCTGACTTGCGGTGAAACTCTTGCGCCGACATTTGCAGATCGGCTGATTGCCAAGACATGGCGGTGATGCGTGCAGGGCCAATCGACAGCACTTGGCAAATGACATTTTGCGGCTGGGTGGCGACCGCAGTAGCAAGCGCAAACCCTGCCTTGATTTCTGAGATTTGCCCGCCTGCGCTATCGCGGTTGGCGCGGCCCAATAAGGATTGTGTGTCCGCATTCCAGCAGGTGACCTCCACCGCATGGCGTGATGGAAATTCCACTTCCATCAGCGCCGTGACGTCACTGGCAGGGGAGGTGAAAGAAATCCAAAACGGAGCTTCATTCAAGTCCGTGTCGGCAAATGGGACGATGGGTTGCTTCGCAATTTGGCTCAAAACGGCCTGCAAGTCGGGCGCAGCGGTTTGTGCTGGCGCAGCTGCCGTGCCAGTCTTGAACACCCGCAAATCAAGCAGTTGGGGCGCGCCCGCGGCGTACTGGGTTTTCCAAACAATCAACGCCAACAAGCTGACAAAACCCACCAACACCGGAATGGCGTAGCTAGAGAACCCAAACAGCAAAGCGTCCAATTTGGGGTGAAACTTTTGGCCCAGGGTTCTGAAAAACTCAAATAATTTTGTCAATTTGCACGTGTCTCCGCACCGGACCGTCGAACGTCAGACCTAAAGGTCTGGGCGGCAGAACCCTGAAATAATTCTCAACGACTTGTAGTTTTTGGTAAGCCCAAACCAACCCGACTTTCTTCAGGTCAAGTTGGCTCAGGCAGAGGTAGACGGTACACCGAGTGGATGTTGCCTACAAGAGAATTCGTCACCTGGCGTTACTTGTCGTTATTTAAAAACAACAGGAAAATCATCAAGTTGCTTGCCAAATCTGATGTGAAACATCAAGCAAACCCACTGGATGGTGACCGAATCGGGCAAAAAATCAGAGTTGACTGATGTTTGCCAGAACCATTGCTGACGTCAAGTTCAAGTGTCAGGTTCAAGTGCCAAGCACAATCACCAAGCTCATGGCAGCTTCGAGCAAATTGGCGCTGAATCGCTAAAACCAAGGATGACAGACCGTCCCGCGCAACCTCAAGGGTTGGGCGGCCCATTCACATTGTGTATTTGGCGGTGGTGGTTCTCGGAATTTGCACCGCGGTTGGAGAAAACCTTGGCGAACGGCGCTCACCGAGCTCAATATCGGGGTGAAAGGTGCGAAACGCGAAGTCGAACAAGGGGTTTTTCGCCATCGTCCAGCGCGCCTCGGCGGTTTCAACGCTCGAACTCATGATGCGATGCGGCAGGTTGCCCACATGCGCCAAAGGAATGTACCCCACACCCGGAAACACATCTTCAAACAGCATCCGTTCGTACTGGCGGTCAATGGGCGAGCGCCCGGTGATCACCATCCACTCGATACCCGTCAACTTGCAATACAAATAAAAGGCCTTGAACAACACCGTGGTCACCAAACGACCGCCTTTGCCGTCCGTCACGCCCAGTCGGGTCGCTTCGGCCAGGCGATGGCCTTTCATCCAGTCGGGCAGGGCGATCGATTGCTCCAGGCTCAGTGGCTTGAATTCATTCGTTTGAATGCGCATGGTGCCCAGGGGCGAACCATCCAGTTTGGACTCGGCAAGCAACACCACCACGCCATCGTCACTGTCCACCGATTCGGGGGTTTTGAGGGTTTCGGCAAATCCGGGCAAATGCCGCGCATAGGCCGAGTGGCGAATTTGCACGGCCTTTTTCAGGTCTTTGTCGTCGCCCACCAACCGCACGGTGAAGGGCAAAACCTCTTCGATCATTTTGGGCGAGTTCAGCGGCTCGTCTTCGGTTGAGTTGCCCACCCGGATCCGCGAGCCAAGGGGCAGGTCACCGGTCGTGATACGGTTGAGGCGGGTAACTATGGGGCCTGGTTGCTTCATCATGGCGCTGCTCCTTGCACATTGCATCGGTTTGAATCTGGCGTGCCCACCTGGGTGGTGCACAACATGAAAGCAAATGTAGATGTAACGTCCCAATGTTTGAAGTCGGGAATTGGATGAAGTCCAAGTAGGAATTTGCCTGACAAGGCTCACGCGTCTCAACGCGAAACTGGCCCGGCGGCGCAGCCCACCAAGTTGCGTGGTGCCAGCCGCAACCGCCTTGTCAACAGGGAGCCGACACGGCCTGCAGCGTTTTGCCAGTTTTGGGGTTGAACACCACCAGATTGACTTGGCGTGCGTGGCCAGGTGTGGCGGCAATGCTGCGCCAGCTTAGTTTTTGTGGCGTTTTCACGTCAAGCGGGTAGTCGCCCACCGCTGTGTACTGGCGCACCACAAAGTCATGCAGCAGCACCTCGCCTGCGTTTTCACCAGACTTTACCTTGGATGAGTGCCCGTGCTCGGTCACTGTCCAATAAGCAGACCACACGCCTGACGTGTTCGCTGCCCCTGCAACCCCCGCTGGGTTGGACGCAGGCGTGACGGTGGCTTCAAACTGGTCAAGTGCCACTTGCCGCAACACAATGCTGGCACCCGCCAATTCTTTGGCCGCGGGCACTCCCCCGGAATTGTGCCAATTGCGCCAGTCGCGCCCATCCAGCACCGCTTGGGGGGTGTAGATGGAGTCTTGCCTGTTCAACGCCGCGATTTTTCTTTGCCGCGTGGTGTGCGCCGGGCTGGCAAAGCGATCCACCCACCCGATGTAGTCCCAGTAACCCACATGGAAGGCCTGAATAACGGTGCCTTGCTCGCGGGCGGTGCTTTTCAGAGTCGACAGCCATTTGTCCGCAGGCGGGCATGAACTGCAACCTTCGGAGGTGTAAAGCTCGACCACCGCCGTTCGGTTGGGACCAGACTGGGCCAAACAGGCCTCTAGCGCGTGGGCAATGGGCAAATGGGTAAACAAAGTAGCCGTGACAGAGAAAGCAGCCAGCTTAAAGTTGATTTTTTTCGTCTGCTTCGACAGGCTTTTTGTCAAGATTTTGGGCGAAATTTGAAACAATGTGGTACCTCACGTCCTCAATTGAAGGGCCCGCTTGCCGGGATGTGCTAAAACGGCCGCCGGGCTGTGGCAAACTCGCGGCCTCGTTCACTGTTTAGCCCCTGTTTTGCGACCTGATCCGCTCTGCCGGACACCTGGGGAGCGCAGACTTCCTCGCTACCCCTCGTTTTTTGAGTCGCCAGCTTCGCCTTCGTTCTTACATTCATGCAAAAAATCATCGCGCAAATCGCGCAAGAAATTAAAGTTCAGCCCAACCAAGTCCAAACTGCCGTCGATTTGCTCGATGGTGGCGCCACGGTGCCCTTCATTGCCCGCTATCGCAAAGAGGTGACCGGCGGGCTGGATGACATTCAACTGCGCGAGCTGGAAATTCGGCTGTCTTACCTGCGCGAACTGCGCGACCGCCTGCAAGCTGTGATCGGCATCATTGAAGAGCAGGGCAAGATGACGCCAGCCCTGATGGCGGCACTGGTTTCAGCGCCGACCAAGCAAGCGCTGGAAGACCTTTACTTGCCTTTCAAGCAAAAACGCCGCACCAAAGGGCAATTGGCCCGCGAGTCTGGGCTGGAACCATTGGCTGACGCGCTGTTTGCCAACCCCACTTTGAACCCCGCCGACGAAGCGCAAGCCTATGTGATTGCCCTGAAGCCTGTGGTCGAAGGCGAGGACAAACAACCCGATTTTTCGACCGTGCCCGCCGTGCTGGACGGTGTGCGCGATTTGTTGAGCGAGCGCTGGGCGGAAGACCCACAACTGGTGCAAGCGCTGCGCGAATGGCTGTGGCAGTCAGGTTTTTTCAAGTCGGGTTTGATGTCTGGCAAGGACGAAAACAATGCCGACGTCGCCAAATTTCGCGATTATTTTGACTACGACGAACCCATTGGCCGGGTGCCGTCGCACCGCGCTTTGGCGGTTTTCAGAGGCAGGGCGCTTGATATTTTGGACGCCAAACTGGTGTTGCCAGAGCCGGAAGGCACGGCGGCTGCCCCTGCTACAGGAGCGGCCAAAGCTCCCGTCAGTCTGGCAGAAGCCCGCATTGCGCTGGGTTTGAACTGGCGACACCAAAACCGCCCAGCCGACGACTTGATTCGCAAATGCGTCGCCTGGACCTGGCGCGTCAAGCTCAGCCTGTCCACAGAACGCGATTTGTTCACCCGCCTGCGCGAATCGGCCGAAAAAGTTGCCATCAAAGTGTTTGCCGACAACCTGCGCGATTTGCTGCTGGCCGCCCCCGCTGGGGCCAAAACCGTGATGGGGCTAGACCCGGGCATTCGCACCGGCGTGAAAGTGGCGGTGGTGGACGCCACTGGCAAACTGGTCGATGTGGCCACGGTTTTCCCCCACGAACCGCGCAAAAACTGGGAAGGCTCTTTGCACGTTTTGGGCAAGTTGTGCGAAAAGCACGGCGTGAACCTGATTGCCATTGGCAACGGCACGGCCAGCCGCGAAACCGATAAATTAGCGTCTGACTTGATCAAACTGATGGCCAAAGTCTCAGAGCGTACGATTGACAAAGTGGTGGTCAGCGAAGCCGGGGCCTCGGTTTATTCGGCCAGTGAATTTGCCAGCCAGGAAATGCCTGATGTGGACGTGAGCCTGCGCGGTGCTGCCAGCATTGCCAGGCGTTTGCAAGACCCGCTGGCCGAATTGGTCAAGATCGACCCCAAATCTATCGGCGTGGGGCAGTACCAGCACGACGTGAACCAAAGCGATTTGGCCCGCTGCCTTGAAACCGTGGTGGAAGACTGCGTGAACTCGGTGGGCGTGGACCTCAACACCGCCAGCGTGCCTTTGCTGTCCCGCGTGTCGGGCCTGAGCGCCAGCGTGGCCAAGTCGGTGGTGCGTTGGCGCGAGACCCATGGCGCCTTCAGTTCGCGCCAGCAATTGCTTGAAGTGTCGGGGCTGGGTGCCAAAACTTTTGAGCAAAGCGCCGGGTTTTTGCGGATTCGGGGCGGCAGCAACCCGCTGGACGTGACCGGCGTTCACCCCGAAACCTACCCCGTGGTGGAGCAAATCATTGCCAAAGTAGGCCAACCGGTGGCTAGCCTGATGGGCCGCGCCGACATGCTGAAGACTTTGCGCCCCGAACTGTTTGCCAACGCGCAGTTTGGTGTGATCACCGTCAAAGACATTTTGACCGAGCTGGAAAAACCAGGCCGCGACCCGCGCCCAGACTTCAAAGTCGCGCGTTTTAACGAGGGCCTCGAAGACATCAAAGACCTGAAAGAGGGCATGATTCTGGAGGGCACGGTCAGTAACGTGGCGGCGTTTGGTGCTTTTGTAGATTTGGGCGTTCACCAGGACGGGCTAGTGCACGTGAGCCAATTGAGCCACAAATTTGTCACCGATGCGCGCGAAGTCGTTAAAACGGGCGACATTGTGAAAGTGCAGGTGGTTGAGGTTGACGTCGCCCGCAAGCGCATTGCCCTGACCATGAAGTTAGGCCAAAAGCCAGGTGAAACCGCTGGCCGCCGACAAGACGGGCATGACAACCGCTTTCAACCAGCGGGCAATCAGCGTAGCGGTGGCGGCGGCGGGTACGGCGGTGGGCAACATGGACGCGGCGGTTCAGGCAGTCAGGGCGGCGCGGGCCAGTCAGCGCCCCAATCGACCGCCATGGCCTCGGCGTTTGCCAAGCTCAAGCCTTGAGGGCAAATTGAGGGCTTTGGCGGTGTTTTGTCACGAAAGTTTGATTTGCCAGCCCGGCACGGCGTATAGGGCAGCCCCAACGCGACAGATACAAAGCGATACAGATACATAATGTTGAAAACCCTGCGCGGCACTCGGTCAAAGGACCGTCTAGTGCTCACTGGGTTGCCGGGTTCACCACTGTCTGGAGATTATTTGTCATGGAGTTGAATGCGCTGCTGGCCCTGCAGTTCAATTTACCCAGCATCCCGAGGGTGGTGGCGCTGTTGCTCAGCGAACTCGACAAAGACGAGCCCGACCTGAAGAAAGTGTCGCAATTGGTCAGCACGGACCCGGCTTTGACCACGCGGCTGCTGCAAATCTCCAATTCTGATGAGTACCGGCTGGCCCACACCATCAACAGCGTGTCCGAGTCGTTGGCGATTTTGGGCTTGAAGCACGTGCGGGCCATGACGGCGCAGGCAGCTGGCGGCAGCTCGTTCAAGGCGGTCGCTGGCATAAATTTGCAGCAATTTTGGAGCTACAGCCTGAACGTGGCCAAAGTGTCGCGGTCATTGGCGGGTGTGGTACGGCAAAACCAGCAAGCGGCCTTCACGATTGGGCTGATTCACGCGGTGGGCGAACTGGCCATGCACCTGGCCATGCCGGAAAAAATAGCAGTTTTGAACCGCGACACCGCACCCTTGGGCCTGCGCCGCGCCAGTCTGGAAATGCAGGCCTTTGGCTATTGCTATGGCCATGTGGGCGCGGGCTATGCGCGCATGTGGCAGTTCCCGAGCCGCATTGTGGATGCGCTGGAGCACCAAAGCGAGCCGTTTGAGCAAGACGTGTACGAACCGCTGGCAGGCGTCATTCACCTGGCCACCTGGCGTGCCCGCGCCAAAGAGGCGGGGTTGGACCAGCGCGGCATGGCCGTGACCTTTCCGGGCGAGGTCGGCGACATCATGAAGCTCGACATCGACATGGTGTTGCAGCAAGACCCGATTGACTGGAGCGCCCAAATGCCTGGTCGGGTCATGCCGTGATCGGGCCCTGAGCCTCTGTGCAAGCACTTTGCCTGTACGCGGGGCCCACAGCGCTTCGCCATATTCAAAACCGAGGCCTTCAAGCGGCTGACATTGGCACCCTGGCTGGGGCGGCGGGTGGCCCCAAGGGTTTGATTTTGGGGCCGCTGGACCGGCTGATTTTTGGCGATTTTCTGGCGCAATCGACCCATGTGGTGAATCTGGTGGGCGCGTCCATTGGGGCGTGGCGCATGGCGACGGCCTGTTTGGGCCATGGAAATCCCTCTGAGCAGTCGTCGAGCGTGCAAGCTTTTGAGCGGCTGGAGCACGACTACATTCACCAGCATTACGAGCTGCTACCCGGTCAAAAGCGTGTTTCGGCCCAGTTTGTGAGCGAAAAGTTTGGTGCCAGCCTGCAAGATTTTTATGGCGGGCGTGTGGCTGAGGTCTTGCAGAACCCACGCTTTCGGCTGCACATCATCACCTCGCGCGGGCGGCATCTGCTGGCGCGGGAGCAGCGCCTGCGCACGCCACTGGGCTATTTGGGCGCATTTTTGGCCAATGGCGTTCACCGCAAAGCGCTGGGCGCGTGGCTGGAGCGGGTGGTTTTTTCCAGTCAATCGGCCGCTTTGCCCTTTGGCACGGCTGATTTTGCCACCCGCCAAGTGCCCCTGACCGATGCCAATTTCATGCAAGCGCTGCAGGCCAGCTGTTCGATTCCGTTCGTATTGCAGTCGGTGCGCAACATTCCGGGCGCGCCGCCCGGGGCGTACTGGGATGGAGGCATTACCGATTACCACTTGCATTTGAACTACGCGCACGTCGGCCCCGCAGGCCCCGCGCCAGGCCCATTGGCATTTCAGCCAGACGCTACTAATAGTATAGCAAACTATGACCATTATTCGAGAGCTAGAGGCCTAAAAGACTCATTAAATGAGCCCGAAGCCGCCTCTGAGTCAAAAGTCATATCACCGGTGATATCACTTTCAAAAAATGTGGCTTCTGCGCCTCTGGTTCTCTACCCACATTTTCAAAAAGCCGTGGTGCCCGGCTGGTTGGACAAAGGCCTGAAATGGCGGCACAAAGCCACTCACCACTTGGACAATGTGCTGCT
>JANNCN010000178.1:0-2089 GCA_031386665.1 Rhodoferax sp.
AATCGAACGCTTTTTCTCGAATAAATCCGAGTCTCGAGCGAGGGAGTCACCGGGCAGATTGGTCAGTGTAGCTTCGAGCTGAGTTGCGGTTTGCAGCGCTGTGTCGGCTGATTGTGATTGCAAGCGGGTGGTGCGCAATTGGTAGCGCAGGCGGGCTTCGTCTGCTTGGGCCTTTGACCAAGCCGCCCATCCCGTTGCACTGCCCGTCACGTTTTCCAGCACGATGCAGTCGACCGGGCAGACTGGAATACACAGTTCGCACCCGGTGCAGTAGGGCTCAATCACCGTGTGCATCAACTTGTTGGTGCCAAGGATGGCATCGGTCGGGCAAACGTCGATGCACAGCTTGCAGCCAATACACCAATTTTCGTCTATGACGGCCACGGCGCGTGACGATTCATTTCCGTTTTTGGGGTTAAGGGCGACGACCGCATGCCCCGTGATGGCCGCCAGGCGCTCAACGCCGACCTGGCCGCCGGGTGGGCACTGATTGATGGATGCTTCGCCACCGGCAATGGCCTGCGCGTAAGCGGCGCAATCAGGGTAGGCGCAGCGTGTGCATTGAGTTTGCGGCAAAACCGCAAGGATTTTGGCCGCTAGGGTGACGCTCACGCCCGCTTCACTTGCCTTTGACAGGCTTTGAAACTGGTTTGACCGCTGCCGTTTTGGGGGCAGTGCGCTGGGACGCAATGGATTTGATGATCGGTTTGCCAGCCAACTTGACAACGGCATTGGCCACAGGTTTAGCGGCAGGCTTAGCGACGGGCTTCGTGACAGGTTTAGCCGCTGCCGGCACAACCGGCTTGGCAATCGCCTTGACGGCAATGAGTTTCACTGCAGGCGCCTTGTCTGCCACCGGCTTAGCGACGACTGGCGCAGGCTGGTGCGACAAAATAAAGGCTTTCACTTCCGGGTAAACCACATCGCGCCAGCGGCGGCCCGAAAATATTCCGTAGTGTCCTGCGCCTTTGGCTTCCAAGTGCTTTTGGCGGGCTGCGGGTACGCCGCTGCAAATCGCGTGTACCGCTTCGGTCTGACCAGAGCCTGAAATATCGTCCAGCTCGCCTTCAACTGAAAACAAGGCGGTTGTTTTGATGTCGGCTGGGTTCACGTGCTCGATTTTGCCGTCGACGCCTTTGACATCCCAAGTGCCGTTAACCAGGCTGAACTGCTGAAACACCACTTTGATGGTATCAAGGTAGTAGTCGGCGTCCATGTCCAGCACCGCGTTGTACTCGTCATAAAACTTACGGTGAGCCTCGGTGCTGGCGTCGTCGCCTTTGATCAGGTCTTTGAAGTAGTCGTAATGGCTGTTGGCATGGTTGCTGGGGTTCATTGCCACAAAGCCCGAGTGCTGCAAAAACCCTGGGTACACGCGCCGCCCAGCACCGGCAAAATTGGTCGGCACGCGGTAGATCACGTTGTTTTCGAACCAGCTAAAGCTTTTCTTCATCGCCAAGTTGTTGACGGCGGTGGGCGATTTGCGGGCGTCGATGGGGCCGCCCATCATGGTCATGCTCAAAGGCGTGGTTTCGCCCCGGCTGGCCATCAGCGACACAGCAGCCAGCACCGGAACGGTAGGCTGGCAGACGCTCACTACATGGCAATTGCCGTAAATGCCTTGCAGGTGGCGAATGAATTCCTGCACGTAGTTGACATAGTCGTCCAGGTGAAATTCACCCTCGCTCAAGGGGATGAGGCGGGCATTTTTCCAGTCAGTGATGTAGACCTTGTGGTCCTTCAGCATGGTTTTGACGGTATCGCGCAGCAAAGTTGCGTAGTGACCCGACAAAGGTGCCACGATCAGCACGGCGGGCTGGCCTTTGAGCTTGCCCAACGTGGTTGGATCATCTGTGAAGCGTTTGAAGCGGCGCAGCTCGCAAAAGGGCTTATTGATCTCGATGCGTTCATGAATAGCAATGCCGACCCCGTCCACATCCACCGTGCGAATGCCGAATTCTGGCTTTTCATAGTCTTTGCCCAGGCGGTGCATCAGGTCGTATCCTGCTGAAATGCGCTGTGCAAACGGGTTTTGCCCCATCACGGACAGCGGATTGCCATACGCTTTGGCAGCGGCGTGGGCCATGTC
>JANNCN010000196.1:0-28467 GCA_031386665.1 Rhodoferax sp.
CTTGCGCAAATGGTTTCGCACTTGCGCCAAAAGCGGGTCGTGCGTGACTGCGCTCAAATCTGCAATGTCAACCCAATGGGCCAGTCGTTTGCCGCCGGCCGCCCCCACGGCGATGAAAATCACCCCCGTCTTGCGCGCCCAGGCCGCCATGGCGGTTTTTGCACGCACCTGGTCACAGGCGTCGATGACCGCATCAACGCCATCCGGCAAAAGTGACGGCCAATTGTCGCCATCGACAAACTCTTCAACGCAGGTCACCACACAATCGGCATTGATTTGGGCAATTCGATCGCGCATGGCAAGCACTTTGGCCTGACCCAAAGTAGCGTGAACGGCATGCACTTGGCGATTGATATTGGATTCGGACACGTGATCCAGATCGATCAACGTCAAACGCATCACACCACTGCGGGCTAATGCCTCAACCGCCCAGGAGCCAACGCCCCCAACGCCCACCACAGCCACATGCGCTGATTTGATGCTTGCAGCGCCCGCGACCCCATACAGCCGCGCAAGCCCCCCAAACCGGCGCTCGTAATCAATGCTTGACGTCAAGCCAACAGGCTCAGTGGGCGTCACGCGGATCGATCCAAACGCCAGATCTGGTACTTGAACGCCAACGCCGCACCTGCAATGATGGCCGCAACTGCCACAAAACTGTTCAAACTTAAGGTGGAAATGCCACTGAGCCCTTGCCCGACGGTGCAACCCATGGCCGTCACGCCGCCCACGCCCATCAGTGCTGCTCCTACCAGGTGATTTCCCAGGTCTTCAACCCCACCAAAGCCTTCCCAGCGAAAGCTACGGGTCAACAAAGCGCAGACGGCAGACCCCGCGACCACGCCCATGACGGACACAATGCCCAAGGTCAACACTTTGCTTTTGTCGCTGAACAGAACCAGCCAGTCCAGGGTATAGGCCATCGGCGCGACGAAGCTCATTGCCTCGGCACGTCCTGAATTGGTCGCCAAAAAAGTCTCTTGCAGGGTTTCAGGGTGCTCAGCCACAAACCCAAGATTGCCGCTGACCCACCACATGGCGCTGACCAGCAAGCCAATTCCCACACCAGCCAACACATTGTTGACGTTTAAAAAACCCCGGTCTGCCAGTGCCCAAATGGCCAGGATCAAGCCCAAACCCAGCCCCATGACCAGGCCAGTCACCGGCGCAGGCGTGTTCAACACAAGAGCAGCCCATTGGTACAACGCGACACCGGTCGGCATGTCAACCGCCACTTTGTCCACAGTGGCCACCCTCACTACTGCCGTCACGCCTTTGAGCGTTGCAAAACCCGCAATACTCATCACGCAAAAAACCACGAGCGACTTCAGGCTGCCGCCCCCAATGCGAACCAAGGTTTTGCTGCCACAGCCGGACGCCAACACCATACCAAAGCCAAACATGGCCCCACCCAGGGCCGCAGAGAGCCAAATCCACCGGGTCATGGCGTGAATTGTTTTGCCGGGGTCGATCAAACCCGAAAAGCTAAGGCTCGCAAAGCCGATCATTGCGACGCCAATAGCCAACACCCACTGGCGCATGCGCGTCCAGTCGCCCATGTTGACCACGTCACTGACCGCGCCCATTGTGCAAAAATGGGTTTGCTGCGCTATGGCCCCAAAAACTGCCGAAAGTAAAAAACTCGCCCAAAGTACTTGGGTGGTCAGCCACTGGAGATCGTTCATTTGCATAAACCGATTTTACCGGGCTGACAAAGTGAGCCGCCGCATGGCGGGCGCCGCAGTTGCGTGCCCCGCGGCAAGAGAACAGTAGTGAACCAGTTTTGGCGCTGCTTACTTCAGGCGCGACAAGCGATCTTTGCCAGCGACTGCGGCTTCAGATTGCGGATAAAGCTTGATCAGGTCTTCCAGCGTCTTGCGGGCTGCGCGAGTGTCTTTGAGTTCGATCTGGCAATTCGCAACCGACAACACGGCTTCGGGGGCTCGCAGGTGGTCAGGTGCCTGGGCCAATAAAGACCTGAAGTTCGTGATGGCCTCTTTGTAGTCTCGGGTGGCGTACTGCGCGTTGCCCAGCCAAAACAGGCTTGAAGGGCCATAGCCACTTTGCGGATTGCGCTTTAAAAAATCGACAAATGCGGTTTGCGCACCGGCAAAATCGCCTTTTCGGAAGACTGCCAGCGCCGCCTCAAAATCTCGCTTTTCGGCGGGCTCGGCCGTGAACTCACGGCCATCGACGGTGACCTTCACGGGTTCAAATTTGCGCAGGCGCTCCTCCACAACCAGGGTGGAATCCTTTTGCTGACGCTGCAATTCCGCCACTTGGCGTTGCAATTCGGCAAAGGGGCGGGACATATCCGACAGATTGCGCGTCAATTGCTCGTTTTGGCCTGTTTGGCGGGCCAAGTCAGCCTTTAAGGACTCGATCAGATTTTGCATCTCGACCAGGCTGCGGCGCAACTGCGCGTTTTCTTCGGCATTTCGACGCCCCAATTCCAGCAGCTTTTGCTCAGAGTCCTGCCGAATCGCTTCAACTTTTTGCCGAAGTTCAAGAATCGCCTTGCGGGCCTCTTCATCGTCAAACAGCCCCGCCGTGGCAGAGGACGCAAAAATGCAAATCAACAGCGCCGCTATCGCTGACTTTTGAAATGCAGAGCCTGATCGAAACATTCGAAAACGCATGAACGTGCTTAAACCCGCGTTCATCAGCAATCGGCTCATCGGTAAGTGATCTCAGCCCGGCGATTTTTCGCCAGCGAAGATTCGTCATTGCCCGATGCTGCAGGTTTTTCTTTGCCGAAACTCACTGCCTCAACCTGAGCATCACTGGCACCCAACAAGCCGATGGCTCTCCGAACGGCTTCTGACCGTTTTTGCCCCAAAGCCAGGTTGTATTCGCGTCCGCCGCGCTCATCGGTATGGCCTTCAATCGTCATCTTGCGGGCCTTGTCACTCTTCAGGTAACGCGCCTGGGTTTCAATCACAGCCTGAAACTCAGGCCGAATGGCAAAGCTGTCGTAGTCAAAATAAACAATTCGCGCACCCGCGAGGGCCGCCGCGTCTTGGGCCGCATTGCCGTTGTTCACCGCCACTGGCGTCACGTCGGTCTTGTTGACAACACCTGAGCCGACCCCTGTACCCGTGCCACTGCCGCCGCTTGACCCCAACCCGCCACTGCCAGGCGCCACCACCTTGCCGCTGAGGTCTTGCACTGGCACTTCGTCCAGCTTCACTGACGAGCCACACGCCACCAAGAGGGCACAGAAGGCCGAAATGGCCGCAATACACACAATACGCTTCATCAGATCACTCCCAGTCAGGTTAGGTCAAACAGATTCAGAATTGGCACACCAGCTTTTATATTGCCGCTATTGCTTTTGAAAAGGGCCCCAATCGGGTTCGCGGATATCGCCGCCTTGCCCGCTCAAACGCGCCTTGATTTTCCCATCTACCGTGGTCGTCATCAATGCCTCTTTGCCTTGAATGGTCGTGGCATAGGCAATCAGGCGGCTATTGGGTGAAAAACTTGGGTTCTCATCGGCAACCGTGTCGGTGATGGCGGTCACCGTGCCTGTGGCCAGTTCCATCACATGAAGTTTGAAGGCACCGCTCACGCGCGAAATGTAGGCCAACCAACGCCCATCCGGGCTCAAGCTCGGTGAAATGTTGTAGCCACCAGCAAAGGTCACGCGTTCAGGGTTGGTGCCATTGGCCGCCATGCGGTAAATTTGCGGCGCGCCACCCCGGTCGCTCACAAAATAGAGGCTTTTGCCATCAGGCGAGTAAACGGGCTCGGTGTCGATGCTGCTGGACTGCGTCAAACGGCGCGGTTCGCCGCCCGAAGCGTCAATGTTGTACAACTGCGAGCCACCGTCGCGGCTCAAAGTGACCGCCAGACTACGGCCATCGGGTGACCAAGTGGGCGCACTGTTGGAGCCGCGAAAGTTGGCGATGAGCCGACGCTTGCCACTGGCGACATCGTGCACATAGACCACGGGCTTGCGCGACTCAAACGACACATAAGCCAATGAAGATCCGGTAGGCGACCAGGCTGGCGAAATGATGGGCTCCGGGCTGGCCAAAGCTGTTTGGGCGTTTTCGCCATCGGCGTCAGCCACCCATAGGTTGTAGCGCGTCCCCGCCTTGGTCACATAGGCAATCCGGGTTGAAAAAACGCCTCGGTCGCCTGTGAGCTTTTCGTAAACGAAATCGGCAATGCGATGGGCTGCCAAGCGCAAGTCGCCTTGGGTCACCACGTAACTCTGTCCACCCAGGTCTTGCCCCCGCACCACATCCCACAAGCGAAAGCGAACATCAAACCGACCGTCTGCCAAGCGGGTAGCGCTGCCAGTGACCAGTGAATCAGCGCCCTTTTGCCGCCAAATCGACACGTCGGGCCGGGTGGCTTCGTCAATGGTGTTGCCCGCCGTGTCGACACCGCGAAAAAAACCGCTACGCTCTAAGTCAGCCAAAATAATGGCACCCATCTTTTGCGGCGCAGCGTCGTCGCCTTTGAAGGCTGCCACGGCAATGGGCAGTTGAGTCAAGCCCACGCCCAGAACTTCCACCCGAAACTGCGCAATTGACGCTGCGCCCCACAGGCCCAGCCATAAAAAAACAAACACTCTTTTGATCATGGATTCAAGCTTCCGGTGTATTCCTGTTCACAGTCCTCAATTCAACATGCAGCCCCAAACCATCAATAAACCCGTCGACAAACCCGCCAATCAAACCTTTGGGACTTCACCCGTCCTGCTGATCACCACGTCGTCATTTTCGCGATGTTGAGAATAACCCAAACTAGCCCGAATCAAACGCGGCGTTGCCCTTTGTCGCGCCAGAACGGTCTTCGCATTGTGTGACTCTTTGTTACGACATGACTCCTTGTGCCAAAGGTGAAACACCTCGGTGGCGCAAAAACCATTTTTGCGCGCGATGCCAGCATGGTGAAGGCGCAGCACAAAGTCTGCGTCTTCATGACCCCAACCCACGAAAGACTCGTCAAAGCCATCAATAGTTTCAAAATCTTTGCGCCAAACTGCCATATTGCAGCTGCGAATGCCTTTCCAGGAAAATTCTTGCACTTTGCGGCGCGGCCCGTCAGGCAAACGCAGCAGGCCAGTGAGCTTGCTGGCGCGACCCTTCAGGCGCTGCTGCAGCCAATAAAGTGGCCCGCGACCATCAATTTTTTCACCGCCATTGACCACATCGTCAGTGAATGCCGGCGACAGGAGCACTCGGCTGCCGTTCACAAAGTAACCCGCTTCGGCCAACACTTTGTGCCGCGCGATGAAGTCTTGCTCAGGAACGCAGTCGCCATCGAGGAAAACAATGTAGTCGCCCTTGGCGGCTTGCACTCCCCGATTGCGTACCTTGGACGCGGTGAATCCAATATCAGGGTGCCAGACATGGATGGCACCGAGGGCACGAAAAACAGCCGAGCCCAAAATCGCGCTGCGGTGCGTTTCATTCGAGCCATCATCGGCCACAACCACGTCAAAATCGCGCTCAGTTTGCCGTGACAAGCCGCTCAGCACAGCCAGCAGCGCGTCGCTGCGGTTGTAGGTGGTGATCACCACGCTGACAGCCAGAGGAGGATTCATTTTGAACTAGACTAGTGCAGGTGCGAAAGTGTCGAACGGGTTGCTGCAACAGGTACCTGGCAAAGCTTGCCAAATGCACCTTGCCAGCCCCGGGCCGCCGAATACTAACACCCTTCTTTTCAACCCTTTTTCAGCCTTTTTCAGCCTTTCTTCACGCTTTATGGCCCCAAACGACAGCGCTAGATGAGCAAAATATCGGTCTACATCATCGCGTTCAATGAGGCCGAAAAGGTCGCCGCTACCATTCAAAGTGTGAAGTGGGCCGACGAAATAATTCTGGTGGATTCCTGGAGCACCGATGGCACGCCCGACATTGCGGTAGCCTTGGGTGCCAAGGTGGTTCAAGTTGACTTTACCGGCTTTGGCAACCTGAGAAACCACGCCATTGCGGCCTGCACCCACGACTGGATTTTCAGCGTCGATGCGGACGAGCGCTGCACCCCTGAAGTTGAAGCCGAAATCAAAGCGCTGATCAGTGACCCCCAAGCCGCTGATGCGTTTTGGGTACCCCGGCGCAATTACTTCATGGGCCGCTGGATCAAACACTCGGGCTGGTACCCCAATTACCGCCAACCGCAGTTGTTTCGCAAGGGCTGCCTGTCTTATGACCAAAAGCCGGTTCACGAAGGTTTTGTGGTTCACACGACCCGGCCATTGGGCCATCTAAAAAATGCGATTTGGCAGTTTCCGTTCAAGAATATGAGTGAGGTGATGCACAAGGCGAATCGGTATTCGAGCTTGGGGGCGGAGCGGGTTTCTGCCAAAAAATTGTCCATGGGTTCTGCCCTGACACATGGGCTGTGGGCTTTTGCCAAGCACTACATCTTCAAACTGGGGTTTTTGGATGGCTGGGCGGGGTTGGTGATTGCCATTGGCAATTTCGAAGGCACGTTTTACCGGTATGTGAAGGCCATTGAGATTCAAAAAGGCGCGTTGTGGCGCGCGCCAACATCCGATGCAAGCACTCGACGCAACGAAAGCTGACGGCTTGGAAACTCAAACACGGTGGAGCTTTCGCTTGGCGCTGGTTTGCTTCGCTGCCGTCTCAGTGAGCTTGCCCATGGCTTGGATCAGTTTGGCCAAACTGGCTCTTTTTGCGGCGAGCTTGGCTTACTTATTGGCGCCACTGGCAAAGCCCCGCATCAGTTTTGAGCCTGCTTTCGACACCAAGGCGGCAAAAACCTTGGCCACTGGCTTGGCCGATTTGTGGACGGTGAAAGTGATTTTGGTTACTTGTGCCGCTTTTGCGCTCAGCCTGTTGTGGAGCCAAGTCCCACTGAATGAGGCCGTAACAGTTTGGATCAAACACGCCAAATTGCTAGAAATTGTGCTGCTGATTTACCTGGTTCGCAGCCGATTTGAGGCTAAAACTGCCATGACCGCCTTCGTTTTAGGGCAGGCCTTGCTGATGTTGACCTCTTGGCTGCTGGTGCTAGGTGTACCGGTGCCTTGGGGCGACCAATTTCAGGGTCGCTACGTGGTGTTTTCAAGCTATTTGGATCAATCGATTATGTTTTCTGCGTCGGCAGCGGTTTTTTGGCATTTGCGGGCCAGCACGAAAGCACCGCCCTGGCTTGGCGCACTATTGGCTGTCGCGGCTTTGGCCAATGTTCTGCTTTTTTTGGAGGGTCGAACCGGCTACGTGGTGGGTTTGACGGTCGTCGGTTTGGTCACTTTTTGGGCTTTGCCCAGGCGCTGGCGCTTCGCTGGCGTTTTGGTCGTGCCTTGCGCCTTGGTGCTTGGGTTGTGGTTGGGGCCTACCAGTTTTCAGGCTCGGGTTTTGAAAATGTTGCCTGAAGGCCAGGCCTATGCCACCGCATCCGCCAAAGAAAGCTCAATCGGGTGGCGCTTGAACGCTTGGCATCGGTCGGTGCAAGCGATTGGCCAAAGCCCCTGGATGGGCCATGGGGTGGGTAGCTGGACGCCGACTGTCAAAAAGCTGGAAAGCGACGCCGCTATCAAAACCTTTGGCCAGGGCAATGCCAGCAACCCACACCAAGAGTACCTGCTTTGGGCGGTCGAATTGGGCGTTGTGGGTGGCCTGCTGCTGCTGGCTCTGCTGGCCAGCATCGCGCGCGATGCCAGCCTTTTTGCGACCCCTGTCAAACGCAGCACCTGGTCGGTGTTGGCCGCGCTGGGCATTGCCTGCCTGTTCAACTCGGCCTTGTACGATGGCTTGATCGGCGACTTTTTTGTGATTGCGCTGGGCCTCCTGCTGGCCTTGGGGCTGCACACCGGCGGCGCTGAATCTGCTGAGCCCGCCGAACTCACCGAACCGATGGAACCAATGAAACAGGCCACTGCATGAAGCCAGATTCAGCCACAGTCATGGCCCGCCTGCGCAGGCTGTTGCCGTTTTTTGGCGGGCTCAGAGGCACCTGGGTTTTGGTGGCCGCTGGTGCATTGGTGGGCGCCGCCACGGAACCGATGATTCCGGCGCTGCTGCAGCCGCTGCTGGACAAAGGGTTTCAGCAAGGCAAACTGGACATCTGGATGGTGCCAGCCGCGCTTTTATTGCTGTTTGGGGTGCGCGGACTGGCCGGTTACGTGTCGCAAATCGGGTTGACGCAAATCACCAACCATGGCTTGCAGGCCATGCGCCGCGCCATGTTCGACAAAATTCTAGTGTCGCGGCTCTCGCTGTTTGCGGACCAAACGTCCAGCGCGCTGTCCAACACCGTGGTGTACGAGGTGCAAACCGGCGCTGTCATGCTGGTCAATTCGTTTTTAAGCCTGACCCGCAATGCTTTGACCCTGATTGCCCTGACAAGCTATTTGTTTTACCTGAACTGGAAGCTCACGCTCATCGTCGCGGCTGTGTTTCCGGCGGTCGCCCTTGTCATGCGGGTGCTCACGCGCCGCCTGCACCGCCTGACCAAAGCGAACCAGGACGCCACCGACAGCTTGGCCTATGTGGTTGAAGAAAACGTGCTGGCCCACCGGGACATTCGCCTGCATGGGGCTCAAAGTGCGCAGTCCGCGCGATTTGAGAATTTAAGCGAATCGCTGCGCCATCTGGCCATGAAATCAACTGTGGCCGGGGCTGCCATGACACCCATGACGCAAATGCTGGCCGCCGTGGCACTGTCTGCGGTGATCTCGGTGGCACTGGTCCAAAGTGCCAGCAGTGGCACGTCGGTGGGTGGTTTTGTGGCGTTTGTCACGGCCATGTTGATGATTGTCGCGCCCATTCGGCAGCTGTCGGAAGTGTCAAGCCCGATCACGCGGGGGCTGGCCGCACTGGAGCGCGGGCTCGATTTAATTGACGCCACCCCGTCCGAGAGCCAGGGCAGTTTTAACAAAACCCGCGCGTCGGGCGACATTCAATTTGAATCAGTTCAGGTGGCTTACGCTGCCGATGTGGCACCTGCCCTGAAAGCCCTGAATTTAATCATTCGTCCGGGAGAGACCATTGCCTTGGTCGGCGCTTCAGGGTCAGGCAAAACCACCCTGGTCAACCTCTTGCCGCGCTTTGTCAACCCGACGGCAGGGCGCGTATTGCTGGACGGCCATGATCTCGCGGACTGGTCGCTGGCGTCCCTTCGACAGCAGTTTGCCATCGTCAGCCAGCACGTGGTGATGTTGAATGACAGCATCGCCGCCAATGTCAGCTTGGGGCAAACAGTTGACCCGGCCCGGGTTGCCATTGCTCTTCAAGGCGCGAATTTAGATCAATTGGTGGCGGACATGCCGCTGGGTGCCGCCACGGTTTTGGGCCACAACGCCTTGCAATTGTCAGGCGGGCAGCGCCAAAGGCTGGCGATTGCCCGGGCGATTTACAAAGATGCGCCAATCCTGATATTGGATGAAGCGACGTCCGCCTTGGACACTGAGTCTGAGCGCGCGGTGCAAGACGCCCTTAAGAAACTGATGAAAAACCGCACCACCCTGGTCATTGCGCATCGGCTGTCGACCATTCGCCATGCCGACCGCATCATCGTGATGCAGGCAGGCGAAATCGTTGAAACGGGCCGCCACGACGACCTGGTGGCCCTGGGTGGCACCTACGCGCGGCTGTACCAATTGGGTTTTGCGTCAGCAGAAATGGGTTAAGGCGCTGCGCTGCGTACTCATTCCCATTGATTCACTCAAATTTACTACATTTGTGGTAAATTTGAACTCCAAAGTACTCAAAATGCCCAAAAATACCAAATTGAGAGAAAAATATGCCTCTAGCTCTCGAATAATATAAATAGTTTGCTATTTATATTATAGCAATTTGGATTTCGTTGAAACCAAGGGCGAAGCGCTTGACGACATGAAAGCCGAGTCAAACTCGATCACCTGGTTCTTACCCGCCCATTTGCCACGGTACATGGCAGCGTCGGCCCGCTTGAGCAACTGCCCAAGGTCTGGCTTTTTCCCTGAAGCCACTGAAAACCCGACCGTCATGCCGACTGACGAGCTGCGCCCATCCACGGCAAAGGTGGTTTTGCACGTATCGACCAGACGACGACCCAACTGGCTGGCCACCGCAGAATCGCCAAGCGCCGTGCTGACCACCACAAATTCGTCGCCACCCAGGCGGCAAACCAAATCATGCGGCCCCACGGCGGCCCGCAACCGCTCAGCAACTTGCGCCAACAGCGCGTCGCCTGCACGGTGCCCCAAGGTGTCGTTCACCGTTTTGAAACCGTCCAAATCGGTCAAAAAGACCGTCCAGCGGGTGTCGCTTTCGGCATCTTCTGCATGGCTTTGAACCGCCTGCGTGAGGCCACGGCGGTTGAGCAAACCTGTCAGCGTGTCGGTCTGGGCGGCGTTCAATAACACCTCTTTTTCAATTTTGTGCGACATGGCATCGACGCGAATTTGGTTCATCCGCAGGCTCATCACCAAAGCCCACGTCACCAAATGCAAAATAAAGCCGATCTGCATGGCATGGTCAGTCCACCAGTTCCAGGGAACCTTTCCGCTGTGCAACAAGGCTCCAACGATCAGCCCAACGCCATGCGGTAGCCAGCCGGCCAAAGTGAGAACGGCGACTCGGTCACCCGAAGAGGCCCGTTTGATCGCCACTGGCACGATAAGCAGCAGGGCAAAAGGCAGGATGACGCGAACCAGCACCGCCAAGGCTGACGTCGTCACCAGCCCCAGAATGTAGACCAGCCCAAAGGCCAGCGACCCAGCCGCAATCCCATACAAAGCTCGGCCAGCCCGGGGTGAAGTTTTCGCCAAATCAAGCGCCAGCCCTGAAAAAACCATGCCTGCACTGGCCATGACCAAAATACCCAAAAGACTCAGTTGGCTCTGCGGAAAAATCTCGTTCACCCAAAAGTGCTCGGCCACGATGCCGAAGTAGGCCAATTTGGACGCGATACCCGCCACCGTGAACACTGAAAACCAAATCAGCAAGGCCGAACGGCGCAAGCTGGCCTGAACCACGGCATAGCCAAGCAAACACAGTGCGACACCCAGCGACAGGCCTTGCCACAGCTGTTCATCGCCTTCGTGGCGAACGAATTGAGAAAAGCGCATCACAGAAATCGGCATCAGCAGCGCGTTTTGCACCAGTTTGCGCGCGCGAACCATCAGCTCGCAGCGCTGCCCAGGTGCGCTCAGTAAGGGCACTCCAGGCACCCGGGTTAGGCCTAGCTCGGCACCGCCTGAAAACCCCATGCCTTGCTGCGCATGTTCCACAATTTTGTTGCCACAAACCTCAAAAAACTGGACTTCGGTGACCAAGACATAGCTGATCGAGACATACCACCGGGCCTTGGCCAGCGGGCTGATTTCAAACGGAATGCGCAGCCAAACGGTGTCAGTCCGCGGCCCCAGGTTGGCATAGGGGCCCACTGGCACGGTGAATTCTGACGAACGCGCCAACACCTGGGACAAAGTGAGTGAATGGCTGGGGTCCGACAGAAGGGTCACATTGGGCCAAAGGTCGATTTGGGACACTTCACCCGTGATCTGAACTGGCTGGCCAGCCAGAGCTTGCGATGATTTGGCGACCGCAGCAGACGATTCTTGCGCGTAGGCATGGGGAGCAAAGCAGCAAAAAACCAGCACCAAGGCCCAAAGCCACAAAACCATGGTCTTACGGCAGCTGCAAGCACAAGAAGAAAAACAAAAATTAAAAAAGGTGTTTCCCACGATCAGTCTGACAAGCGTTAAACAGCGCAGTGCAAGGTATCAATAATGTTGGCGACGCGATCCTACATATTAAAATCAAATGGCAGTATGCCCCTGTCTAGACATGGCTTCATTATGTCGGCAAGGGTCGCGTCACAATCCGGTGAAGCTTGGTGTCCATGGGGCAAAGCGGACCAAAATCGCGCCAAACGTGAATTGCCTCAGCCATTGGCTGACTCAATTGCCGAGTGTGTTTGGAGGTAGATTAATTCCTGCTTCATTGCAATTTGCGACCAAAGGTGGCCTTTTGCAAAGCTGGACGCTGCCAGCCCAAGGCGCGCCCTCAAGGCATCGTCATTCAGCAGGCTGTGAAGGTGGTCTGACAACGCTTTAGCCTCCTGCGGATTTTGCAAAATGAGGGCATTCACATCCTGGGTCAAGAGACCTGAAATGCCACAAAACGCTTCAGCGCTGACGATGACTGGCAGGCCATGGGACATTGCTTCGAGCACCACCATGCCAAAAGTGTCTTCCAAGGTCGGGTGGGCCAAGCATGTGGCCGCCTGATAGGCCTGACTCACATCGCTCATCGCACCCAAAAAGTAAACCCGCTGCTTCAGCCCCAAAGATTCAATTTGTGCTACAAAGCCCGAAGCATGCTGCGGGTTACCGACCACAGTCAAAAATACGTCTGAGTCAGCTTGGGGCAACTGAGCCACGGCTTCCAGCAGACAGGCAAGACCTTTTTTCCGAAAGTCGTTGGCGATAAACAAGATGCAATGCGGGCCTTCTGGCAATCCCAAAGCCCTGCGGGCCTTCAATTGCAGCGCCGCAGGCGTAGCCCCTGCAACCGACACAACGCCCGGTGATACGGTCTGAAGCATTGTTCCCGTTGACGGATGGGTTTGAGCCATCACACGCTGCAAAGCACTCGAGGTTGCCACCAAAACCCGCCCCGGCTTGCGCCTGTAGCGCATCATTTCAAGCCAAAGATAGACCAACAAACGCGGGCTGGTCCCAATTTTGATCCAGCGCAAAACTTTGGCAAGTCCGCTGCGGCCTGCAAAAAGGCCAAACTTGATGGGAACGACGTGAATCGTCTGAACCTGGCCGTGCCAGGTGTTCTCATGAGAATGCACCAGGTCAAAACCCTGTCGGGTCGCCCACCAAGAAGTCAGCGCAAACCAAAGCTGATTGATCCACCGGGGTCGCTGCAAAATTGAAGGCAGCAGATGGTAAGTTACGCGCGGCCACTGGTGGTGGATTTGCTGAGCAAAAACGTGAATGTCGTGGCGCTCGGCCAATTGCTCAACCATGGCAATAGAGTACCGTTCGGCCCCACCGCCAGTCGGCGAAAAAACACGGTTGAGCACGGCAATACGCAGTCGCTTTTGCAACACAGGCTGGGTGGGAGCACTTTGCCCAGATCGCAAGTCATTCACGCTCGGCGCCTGTCCTCGTAAGTCGTGGCCAGTTTCAGCCAGAAGCTCGGCAGCGTAGTCGTTCGAAGGATCGGCACGCGGGGCAATTGGTAAAGGTCAACTCCCGGCAGACAGCGGCTGCGCTGGGTGGTGGTGGCGCTCGCGTAGCCCGCTTGACGCACCATGTCCCGATGCACCAAGGTGAACTCGCCATACGGGTAACAAAAATGATTCACTGGGACACCCGAGAGGTCTTGGAGCTCGGCTTTGCAGCCAAGGATTTCACCCAAATTGGTGTCGTCGCTGTTTTTCAAAAGCCGAACATGGTGGCGAGTGTGCGCACCCACCTCTTGGCCCGCCGCAATCCACTGCCGAAGAGCCGAGATATCCATCAATTGCGCAGGCGAAACGCCCGAGTCCAAATCCCATACATTGCTCTGACCCAGTCGCTGGCTCACCATGTAGCAGGTCGATGAAAAGCCATGCTTTGCCAGCACCGGTAACGCGTGCTTCAAGTTGTTGAGGTAACCATCATCAAAGGTAATGCCGACCACTTTGCCGACTTTGTTGCCCAGCAAATAGGGCATGAGTGCGGTCATCGAGAGGCCATGGTAGCCCTGCAGTTTGAGCATGGCCATTTGCCTGGCAAAGGCGGCGGCTGTGACGTAAAGCCCCCGAAACGAAGCGCCGCGCGCTGGCGCTTCGTCAATTTGATGGTAGGTCAAAATGGGCACAGGCGCGCTGTTGCCTGTGAGGCTGATCGGTGGGGGCGTTTGCATTGTGATTGGATCAAAAACCGGGACTGTGAAATACTCTTTGCGCAACGGCCAGGCATTCAAAGAGTCCGATTAAAGCAACACAATGTCGTATTGCTCTTGCCCCATCGCGGCCTCGCTTTGCAAGGAGACAGGTTTTCCAATGAACTCGCTCAAACCTGCCAAATGCTGGCTCTCCTCGTCGAGGAAAAGCTCAATCACTTTGGGCGATGCAACGACCCGGAACTCTCGCGGATTGAACTGACGTGCCTCACGCAAAATTTCCCTGAAAATGTCATAAGTCACACTGCGAGCCGTTTTGACGCTTCCCTTGCCTTCGCAAGCCGCGCAGGGCTCACAAAGCATGTGCGCCAACGACTCGCGGGTTCGTTTGCGCGTCATTTCAACCAGGCCAAGTTGCGAAAAATCCCCAGCAGTAGTCTTCACGCGGTCTCGCTGCAACTGTTTTTTGAACTCAGCAAGCACCGCATCGCGATGGTCTTCACGCACCATGTCAATGAAGTCGGCAATGATGATGCCACCCAGATTGCGCAGGCGAAGCTGACGAGCCATCGCCTGGGCAGCTTCCAAGTTAGTTTTGAAAATCGTGTCGTCAAAATTGCGCGCGCCCACAAACCCACCGGTGTTCACATCAAATGTGGTCAATGCTTCAGTTTGATCCACGATCAAATAGCCACCCGATTTCAGCTCAACCCGCCGCCCAAGAGCCTTGGCAATTTCTTCGTCAATGGCATACAAATCGAAAATTGGGCGTTCGCCCTTGTAATGTTGCAACTTAGACGCCGCGTCTGGCATGAATTCAAGCCCAAACTTCATCAACACATCGAATTGCTCCTTGGAGTCAACCCGAATGGTGTGGGTGGCATCGCTCACCATGTCGCGAAGCACCCGTTGCAAAAGGCTCAAGTCTTGGTGCAGGATGGTCGTGGAAGGCTGGCGCAAGGATGCGCTCTTTATTCTTGCCCAGGCTTTGCGCAGGTAGCCAATATCCTCAGAAAGCTCGTTGTCAGAGGCATCTTCCCCATTCGTTCGCAAAATGAACCCTCCACCTTGATCAACCGTGAGAGCCTGCAGCCTGGCCCGAAGCTCGTCACGCTGGGCAGAAGGGATTTTCTGCGAAACGCCAACGTGGTCGTCTTGGGGCAAAAAGACCAGCAGCCTTCCAGCGATGCTGATTTGCGTCGAAAGTCGTGCACCTTTCGTACCTATTGGGTCTTTGATGACCTGCACCATCAAGGCCTGACCTTCAAAAATCTGTTTCTCAATGGGCACAATGGGCTGGGATGCCTTTGCGACGCTTGGCATTTCACCCTCAGGCTGCCGATGCCACACATCGGCAACATGCAAAAATGCGGCGCGCTCTAACCCAATATCAATGAAGGCCGACTGCATGCCCGGAAGCACTCTGGCAACTTTGCCCAGGTAAACATTGCCAACCAGGCCACGCTCAAGGCTGCGCTCAACATGGAGCTCTTGCACAGCGCCGTTCTCGACGATGGCCACTCGGGTTTCCTGAGGTGACCAGTTAATCAAAATATCGTCTTGCATGGCGCTTTTGTCAGATTTAGTTTTCGAGGACTTTGGGAGCGTTTCAATTCATAGAAATCAGCATAGCAGGATGCAGTCAGCCATGGGCACAGGCACAGGGCATCAAAACCGCACCCCGATGGCCCGAAGCAACAAGTTCGTCTCATGCAACGGCAAGCCCATGATGCCCGAGTAACTGCCGCTGATATGGGCTATGAAGGCAGCCGCTTTGCCCTGCACGGCGTAACTACCTGCCTTGCCCATCGGCTCTTCCGTGGCAAGGTAGGCGGCAATTTGAGCGCGAGTAAGCGGCGCAAAACTAACCCGAGACTTGCTCACGGATTGAACTTGCCGCCGATCAGTGCCGAGGCTCACAGCCGTCAACACCCGGTGTGTCTGGCCCGCCAAGTCACTCAACATGCGCCTTGCGTCAACCAAGCTCTCTGGCTTGCCATAGATGCGCCGACCCAGGGCGACAGTCGTGTCGGAGCACAAAATTGGAGCGGGTGCCAAGCCTCGGGCTTTGCGGCGCAACAAAGCCGCTTGCAGCTTGAGCGCAGTGACCCGCTTCACGTAAGTCAATGGTGCTTCGCCAGTGTGGACAACTTCAATGGCTTCCGTGTCTTCCCCAACGTCAGGAAGCAGCAATTCATGCCGCACGCCAAGCTGCTCCAGCAACTGCCTGCGCCGAGGGCTTTGCGAGGCTAGGTATATGAAGTCTGCTGGCATTCTCTTCAAATCACTCTCTGTGGTAAGGATGGTTTGCGTTGATAGACCAAGCGCGGTAAAGCTGCTCAATCAGTAGGACCCTGGCAAATGCATGGGGCAAAGTAAGGTCAGAGAGCCTGATACGCTCGTGCGCCGCTTGCTTGAAGCTTGGGTCAATGCCGTCTGGCCCGCCTATGACCAAGGCAACATCGTCACTTTCGAGTTGCCAGGATTGCAGCTTTTGAGCCAAAGCGACAGTTTTAAGGGATGCGCCACGCTCATCCAGCGCCACCACTCTGCAGCCCTTGGGAATAGCGCCCTCGATTCGGGAGCGCTCAGCCAGCAACAGCGTGTCCAGCGTTTTTGAGCCACGCGGCTCGGTTTTAACAGTTTTGAGCTCAATTTTGAGCTCGGAGGGAAAGCGCTTGGCGTAGTCATCCCAAGCGGTTTGAGCCCAGTCAGGGATGCGCTGGCCCACGGCCACGATGAGGAGTTTCACAAGAAAACCCTTCTGGCGAGCAAGTCAGCAGCTTACTTTGCCGTGGCTTTTTTCGCGGCCACTGTTTTGGCAGCAGCTTTTTTAACCACGGGCTTTGGGGCCGCGACTTTGCCGACGGGTTTACCGACCGGTTTAGGTGATGACTTTTTGGCCGCAACCTTGCCGGGTTCATTCACCACGACCTTGGTGATGGGCGCTGACTTGGCGGATACCGGCGCCCGGGCAGGCGAGCGTTTTGGGGCAGCTGGGGTTAACTTCGCGGTAGTGCGATCCGACCCTCGTCCAGGCTTCTTGTCAGCCAGGCTTTGCGCTGCCAGTGTCTTCTTAACCTGCGCCTTGGATGGGAAAGCTTCAGCCACACCCTTTTTGGCGGCACTGGATCGCTTGATATCTGGAATTGGCTTTTTACCACCCGCCTTAACACTCTTAGCCGCCGGCGCAGGCTCAGCAATTACCTTCGTGTCGGGCTTGCTTGCGCCAAACTTCAAACGAACTGGTTTTTCACCCCAGAGCTCTTCAAGGTGGTAATACTGGCGAAAACTGGGTTGCATGATGTGCACAACCGCCTGCCCACAGTCCACAATGATCCACTCGCCATTGGACTCGCCTTCAACCCGGGGCTTGCCGAATCCGGCTTCCCGCACAGCATCACGCACGCTGGACGCCAGTGCTTTGGTTTGCCGATTTGAAGTGCCTGACGCCACAATGACCCGCTCGAACAAGGCCGACAAATGCTCGGTGTCAAACACTTGAATGTCCTGAGCCTTCACGTCTTCCAAACCATCGACGATGGCACGTTGAAGTTTTTGAATGTCTTTTTTGGCAACGGTTTGGGTAGTCATCTAATTGGGCTGTAGATTGGTTCGAATCGACCTTGAAGTGTCATCGGTTAAATAAAGGCGATGTTGCGCAATATAACGCGCAACGGGCTCGCCAACCAGCGTTGAAACGTCTTCGTGGCGGGCAACTTTGGCACGAATGAGGGTCGCGCTGACCTCATTCAGAGGCATCTTCAATTTTACAAACCGGGCATTGAGGGCCATAGGCGGGGCAAATTGGTCTGAACCTGCGATTTTAACGTCGCGTCCAGCTACACATATTGTAGCAGACTGAACCAGCTCCTGCCAGCGGTGCCAGGTTGACAGTCTGACTACCTGATCTTCGCCCATCAGCAAAAACCAATCCACGCCAGGGTGTTCCCCTTGAATTTCATGCAAGGTGTCAATGGTGTAGCTTGGGCCCGTTCTTCGAGTTTCCCGCCCATCCACTTCGACGTTGCCAATACCAGCAAAAGCCAACTCAGCCATGGCCAGCCGTTGCGGTGCGGACGACAGATCGCGGGCTTTGTGCCAGGAAAAGCCGGTTGGAACGACCAGCAAGCGATCCAGCTTGAGCTGCTCGATCGCCGTTGCAATCAACCCAGCATGCGCCTGGTGCGGCGGGTCGAAGGAACCCCCAAAAATTCCCCAACGCTGTCGCTCAACTGGTGCGGGAGGCGTCAAACCCAGTCCCTGGGCACAAGAAAGCGGGTGTACAGGGCGTCTTCGGGCGTGCCCGGGCTGGGCCGCTTTTGGTAAGCCCAACTCGCCAAAGGCGGCATGGACAGCAAAATCGACTCGGTGCGCCCACCCGACTGCAAACCAAAATGCGTGCCCCGATCCCACACCAGGTTGAACTCAACATAACGGCCGCGCCGGTAAAGCTGAAATTCGCGCTCACGCGGCCCATAGACCATGGCCTTGCGACGCTCTACGATGGGCAGGTAGGCCGTCAAAAATGAATCTCCCACGGCTTGCATCATTTTCAGGCTGTCGTCAAATCCCAGTTCCGAGAAATCGTCAAAGAATACGCCGCCGATGCCGCGTTGCTCTTGACGGTGTTTCAAACTGAAGTAGGTGTCGCACCAAGACTTGAAACGCGGGTATTTGTCGGTGCCAAAAGGCTCAAGCGCGGACTTGCAACTGCCATGAAAGTGAACCGCATCCTCATCAAAACCGTAGTAAGGCGTCAAGTCCATGCCGCCCCCAAACCAACACACTTCGGGGCCGTTGGCGGGTTTGGCGCTGAGCATTCGAACGTTCATGTGCACGGTGGGCACATAGGGGTTTCGGGGATGAAAAACCAGCGACACGCCAGCCGCTTCAAAAGGAGCGCCTGCCAGTTCAGGCCGGTGCTGGGTGGCAGACGGCGGCAACCGCGGCCCTGTCACATGCGAAAAGCCGCAGCCTGCTCGCTCAAATACCTCGCCGCCCTCCAGAATCTGGGTGATTCCATTGCCCTGGAGGACTTCGCCCGACTCTTTGGCCCACTCATCAACCAGAAATACGCCACCATCGACGGCAGTGACCGCACTTGTGATTCGCGCCTGCAAGCCCAGCAAATAGTGCCGGACCACGCTCACGCGATCGGACAAAGGGGGCGTTGAAACAGTGGATGGCATCATAAAAATCAGAACTAGAAAAACATCGTTTGAAAATCAGTTTTTGACAACTAGCCTTTGACAACTAGCGCTTTACGGCCCGGTACCCGATGTCTGTCCGATATTGCAGACCGTCTATCGAGATTGCACGGGCAACTTCATAGGCCCGTTGCTGGGCTTGCTTCACGCTGTCTGCCAACGCCGTCACGCACAGTACCCGCCCGCCAGTGGTCACCAAGTCATCGCCCGATTTGCCAGTTCCGGCATGAAAAACCATGGTGTCGAGCGACACGTCGCCGTCCGGTGCCTCTGCAGGCAAGTCAGTCACCCGGTCGCCCCGACGCGGGTTAGCAGGGTAGCCATGCGCAGCGATCACCACGCCCAAGCCAATCCGCCGGTCCCATTCCAGTTCAATTTTGTCAAGTTGACCATGGTCACCGGGTTCAGTGGCTGCCATCAAAACCTCCACCAAATCGGTCTTCAAGCGCATCAAGATGGGCTGGGTTTCAGGATCTCCCAAACGGCAGTTGAATTCCAAAGTTTTGGGTTGGCCCTGGGCATCGATCATCAGCCCAGCGTATAGAAACCCGGTGTACGGAATACCGTCTTTTTCCATGCCTTTGATGGTTGGCAGAATAATTTCTCGCATGGCCTTGGCATGCACCGCAGGCGTTACAACGGGCGCTGGCGAGTACGCGCCCATGCCGCCCGTGTTGGGGCCTTGGTCGCCATCCAGCAAGCGTTTGTGATCCTGGCTGGTGGCCAGGGTCAAAACGTTTTTACCGTCCACCATAACAATAAAACTGGCTTCTTCGCCCACCAGAAACTCTTCAATCACGACGCGCGGCAGTGCCTGACCATCATCACCCGTGTTGTGAACCACGCCCAAACTGCCATCCAACAGCATGTAATCGACCGCAGCGTGCGCTTCAGCCAACGTCATGGCCACCACGACCCCTTTGCCTGCGGCCAAACCGTCTGCCTTGACAACGATGGGCGCGCCGACTTGGTCGATGTACGCATGAGCCTTGGCTGGGTCGGTGAAGGTGTCATAGGCCGCCGTGGGAATGCCATGCCGACGCATGAAAGCCTTTGAAAACGCTTTGGAGCTTTCTAGTTGCGCGGCAGCCTGGGTGGGGCCAAACACCCGCAGGCCAGCCCGACGGAACTCATCGACCACGCCCGCCGCCAAAGGCCCTTCGGGACCCACCACAGTGACGGCGATTTTTTCAGCCACGGCCCAGGCGCGAAGCTCGGCGACGTCAGTGATGTTGACGTTTTGCAGGCGCTTGTCCAGCTCAGTACCACCGTTACCGGGCGCCACATAAACAGTTTGCACCTTGGGCGACTGAGCCAGCTTCCAAGCCAGCGCATGTTCGCGGCCTCCTCCACCAATGACCAATACTTTCACGCTATATTTTTCCGTTCACGTTGAAATTCGACACCCAAAAAGATTTAAACCCAAGTCACAAAGCCGCATTGTGAAAAACATCTTGTGTGTCGTCCAGATCTTCCAACACGTCCAACAGCTTTTGCATGCGCGCCGCCTCAAGCCCTTGCATGTCAATCATGTTATCGGCCCGCATGGTAATTTCAGCCAGCGCAGGTTTGAAGCCCGCTGCATCCAACTTGTTTTTGACGACTTCAAACTCGGTGTAAGGTGTGAGCACCTCGATGGCACCATCGTCGTGGGTAATCACGTCATCGGCACCTGCGTCCAGCGCGACTTCCATCACCCCGTCCTCGGACGTTCCGGGGGCAAAAATCAATTGCCCGCAGTGCTTGAACTGAAAAGCAACCGACCCCTCGGTACCCATGTTGCCACCATGTTTGCTAAAAGCGTGGCGCACTTCGGCCACTGTGCGCACCTTGTTGTCCGTCATGCAGTCAATAATGATTGCCGCGCCGCCAATGCCATAACCTTCGTAGCGCACCTCTTCGTACTGCACTCCTTCCAGACTACCGGTGGCTTTGGCAATGCCGTATTTGACGTTTTCCAGCGGCATATTTGCCGCTTTGCCTTTTTCAACCGCCAGCCGAAGGCGTGGGTTTGTGGCCACGTCGCCGCCGCCCATTCGCGCTGCCACCATGATCTCGCGCATCACTCGCGTCCAGACGCGTTGGCGCTTTTCGTCCTGCCTGCCCTTGCGGTGCTGAATATTGGCCCATTTACTGTGTCCTGCCACGCGCTGCCCTAAAAATTTGAAATTTGAAAGTTGGTTACCCTAGGGGCATCATTGTACTTTTCAGGATTGACATGGCTGACCTCGACGATATCGGCATTTTGATTGGCCAACACGGTGCACCCGACGACAAGGCGCAGACTTTGACCCAGTGCTGGCTTTTGCCTGACAAGGCCAATCGCCATGGCTTAATTACCGGCGCCACGGGAACGGGCAAAACCATTACCCTGCAAACTCTGGCCGAAGGGTTTTCGAACCGGGGCGTGCCCGTTTTCATGGCCGACGTGAAGGGCGATTTGACCGGAATGTCGCAAGCTGGGGTTTTAAGTGCCAAATTGGCGGGAATCATCAAAGAGCGTGGATTGGACACCCCGAAGTCCACCGCCTTTCCTGTGACGGTGTGGGATGTTTTTGGCGAACAAGGCCACCCGGTTCGCGCCACCGTGACCGATTTAGGGCCCCTGCTGCTGGCGCGCATGCTGGATTTGAACGAAACCCAGACTGGCGTGTTGAACCTCGTGTTCAAAATCGCCGATGACAACGCCCTGCTTCTGCTGGACTTGAAAGACCTGCGCACGATGTTGCAGTATGTGGGCGACAACGCCCGCGACTTCACCACCCAGTACGGCAATGTGAGTGCGGCCAGCATTGGGGCCATTCAACGCGGTTTGCTGCAAATTGAAACCCAGGGCGGCGAGAAGTTCTTTGGAGAGCCGATGCTGAACATCAGCGACTTCATGCAGACCGTCGCAGCGCCAGGCGGCAGCGCCCAGGGCGTGATCAATATTTTGGCGGCGGACAAATTGCTGAATTCACCGCGTTTGTACGCAACGTTTTTGCTGTGGATGCTGTCAGAGCTGTTTGAGCAATTGCCCGAGGTGGGCGACCTGGACAAACCCAAACTCGTGTTCTTTTTTGACGAGGCGCACTTGCTCTTCAACGAAGCGCCCAAGGTGTTGATTGAGCGAATCGAACTGGTGGTGCGCTTGGTCCGATCAAAAGGTGTTGGCGTCTATTTTGTGACGCAAAACCCGCTGGACATTCCAGATTCGGTGCTCGCGCAGCTGGGCAACCGGGTGCAGCACGCCTTGCGCGCCTACACACCGCGTGACCAAAAAGCCGTGAAGGCCACCGCGCAAACCATGCGGCAAAAGGCAGGGCTGGACATCGAAACCGCCATCACCGAACTGGCTGTGGGCGAAGCGCTGATCAGCTGCCTCGATGTCAAGGGCCGCCCGACCGAGACCGAGCGGGTTTACGTGCTGCCGCCGGGCAGCCAGATTGGCCCGATCACGTTGGCGCAGCGCCAGTCGCTGATTCAAAATTCGCTGGTGGCTGGGGTTTACGACAAAGTGGACGACCGGGAATCTGCCTATGAACGCCTTAAGGGGCCGTCAGCAGCCAAAGTGGGCGCACCGGGTACGCCAGGCGCTCTAGGGACAGCCGGGTCGCTGGGCACCGCAGGAACAGGTGCCAACAACAAACCCGCCGAATCGGGCGGTGGCATGCTGGGCGGCCTGAGCGACGTGCTGTTTGGCACCACAGGCCCACGCGGTGGCAAACACGACGGGCTGGCCACCAGCATGGCCAAATCGGCGGTGCGCACCATGGGTTCTGCCGTGGGGCGTGAGATCATTCGCGGCGTTTTGGGCAGCCTGTTTGGCGGTCGCAAACGCTGAACCGGCAAATGATCCCAATCGCTAAAAACTAAAATCAATTCAAACCCTGAAAGCAAAGCACCATGAGCAGCCCCAAACCCACGGCCCTACCCGCTGACTTCGTTCACCTGCACCTCATCAGCCACCCGCTGGTGCAGCACAAACTGACGCTGATGCGCCGGAAAGACGCCAGCACCAACACGTTTCGCCGTTTGCTCAACGAACTGAGCATGCTGATGGCCTATGAAGTCACCCGCGACATGGCCACCCAGGCAATTGAAATTGAAACCCCGCTTGAAAAAATGACCGGCACTGCCATCGATGGAAAAAAGCTGGTGTTGGTGTCAATCTTGCGGGCAGGAACTGGCATTTTGGACGGCATGCTGACGGTGGTGCCCGGCGCGCGCGTGGGCCACATTGGCCTTTATCGCGACCCTAAAACCCTGCAAGCGGTTGAGTACTATTTCAAAATGCCACAAGACATGCAAGAGCGCGACGTGATTGTGGTTGACCCCATGTTGGCCACTGGCAATTCAGCCGTTGCGGCGATTGATCGGGTTAAAAAATTGAAACCCAAATCTATCAAATTTGTTTGTCTGCTGACCTGCCCTGAAGGCATCGCTACGATGAAGGCAGCCCACCCTGATGTGGCTATTTACACAGCCGCCGTAGACCGCCAACTGAATGACCACGGCTACATCTTGCCTGGTTTGGGCGACGCAGGCGACCGGATTTTTGGCACCCAGTGAGCGCTGTTGTTTAAGCGCTTGCGACCAAGCGCCTAGGAAATCGACTCGATGCGCCTGGACTGCTCGTAAGCTTTGCCAAATCGATTGGCCAAAAAGTCGGGCAGCGCCACTTCCTCTTGCCGAACAAAGCCTTGTTTGGGCAATTTACCTTCGCGAAACAAATCAACTGCAGCGCAAATGCCTGCGGCCGTCGTGATTTGAATGGCAGAAAGCGGCGCCTGACCGGCGCTACCCCGCTGGGCAAAGATTTTGCGCGCAAACACCTCTTGCACATAAGCGCCGCGGCGCTCGCCGCTGACGGTGACAAACACCAGCACCACGTCCTGCATGGTGGTGGGCACCGCCTTGCGCATGATGTTTTTCAGCGTTGCCTGATCGCCAGACAGCCGCAAGTCGGTCAGCAAAAACTGCATCAGTTCGCGGTGCCCTGGGTACCGGACGCTTTTGTAATCCAAGCTGCGCACTTTGCCGTTCAAGGTTTCGCACAGCGTGCCCAAGCCGCCTGAGGTGTTGAAGGCCTCGTATTCCACGCCATCCAGCGAAAAATGCTCCAACCCCTCCAGTGGCAGCATGGCCGTGACTGCGCCTTCGTGAATCGCCTCGCAGGGGTGACAATACTCGTTGATCAGCCCGTCCACGCTCCAGGTCAGGTTGTATTTCAGCGCGTTGTTGGGGAAAGCTGGCAAAGCACCGACTCGCATTTTGATTTCATCCAGCGAATCAAATTGCTGCGCCAAGTGGTGCGCCACGATGCCGATAAAGCCAGGTGCCAAGCCACATTGCGGCATGAATGCGGTAGGGGAACGCTGCGCCAACGCCATGATGGCCTTGGTTGCCGCCACGTCTTCTGTCAAATCAAAATAATGGCAGCCTGCGCTTTTGGCCGCTCGCGCCACCTTCAAAGCCATGTGATAAGGCAAGGCGTTGACCACCGCCTCATGGCCTTTTAAAACCGCTTCCAAAGCGCCATCTTGGCCCGTGTCCACAACGACGCTTTGAATATTTAAATGCGCCAGCTTATCGAGCGACTCGCGTGATTGATCGGCCACCGTCAAGGTGTAGTCACCCGATTGCACCAGCAGGTGGGCAATGGTGTGGCCAATGTGGCCTGCCCCTAGAAGAACAATTTTCATGGAATTGATCAAAATTTAGAAAAATTTGCTCGGCCAGCAAGGTTTTAGCAGATTTGGATCCAATGCGGCTAAGTTTCTCAAATTTTACCACAATTGTGGTAAAATTTGACCAAAACCCGCTCATTTTCACAAAATCATGACAAAATAGGCCTCTAGCTCTCTATTAATATAGATAGTATGCTATAATTATTATAGCAAACGATCCCTGCCCATTCAAACTAAATCACCGCTGCGACGGGTGCCAAAACGTCACACTGCGTTCGGCCCATTCGATCAGGGCGTAAATGACGGTGCCCGCAAGCGCGGCCACCACAATCGTCGCCCAAACCAGACCCATGTTCATGCGGGCAGCTTCCGCTGAAATACGAAAACCCATGCCCACCGTGGACGAGCCAAAAAATTCGGCCACGATGGCGCCAATCAAAGCCAGGGTCGACGCAACCTTCAAGCCGTTGAACAAAAACGGCAATGCTGTGGGCAAACGCAGCAACAGCAGCGTGCGGGCGTGGCCAGCGGCGTAAGAGCGCATCAGGTCCAGCTCCATGCGTCCCGTGGCAGCCAGGCCTGCAAAGGTGCTGATCAGCATGGGGAAAAACGTCATCAGCGCCACCACGGCGGCTTTGGAATGCCATTCAAAGCCAAACCACATGACCATGATGGGCGCAATGCCCACTAGCGGCACTGAGCTGGCCAAGGCGCAAACCGGCAGCAGGCCGCGCTGTAAAAACGAGCTTTTGTCGATCAAAATCCCAAGCAAAAACCCGCCGCCGCAACCCAGGATGTACCCCACCAAAGCCGAACGAAGCACCGTGACAGAGAAATCGTCAAACAGTACATCCCATTGCTCCCACAGGGTGTTAGCAATGAGCCATGGCGACGGCAGCAGCACGCGCGGCACATCAAACGCCACCACGCCAATTTGCCAAAAAACCAGCACCCAGGCACCCAAAAGCAAGGGAATTGCCCGAACTGCCCAGGCGGCATTGTCGGGCACCGCCGCCAAGCGGGACAAACCGGCACAGGCCAACAACAACAGCGCCAGCAGCGCCAGCCAAAAACCATAGCTGTCTGCAGCGACACTGACCGCTACCGCAGATTGCCCCAATTGGCCGAGTTGGCCCAACCAAGCCAAGGGTGCCAATGCGCCAGTGAGCCCCAAAAGCGCAAATGCCAAGGCGCCCGCCCCGCTGTGGCGAACTTGGCCGATTGGGTTGTTGTTGGTAGCAGGATGGGTCTGAAAGAGCCCGGAAAGCGCCGCCAAGGCGACGCAGGTCAAGCCAGCCAGACTCCACCCGGACTGAAACCAGCCAATCGGTATGTCGTCGACCAAGCCAGCCGGAAACCACAGGCTGCAGGCCAGCAAAGCCAAAATGGCCAGACAAACCAATTTGAAAAACGAGGTCAAAACAGACATTTTGAATACCAAGGATGGGGCTACTTCTGAGTTGTTCGCCAAGGCTTCAACACTTGATTTTCAATCGCTGACATGATGCCGTTGAGCGTTAGCCCCAGCAACGCCGCCATCAGCAAAGCCGACCAGATTTGCGCTGTGTTGCCGTAATACGACCCCGCCAGCAGACGAGCCCCCAGGCCCGCTTGCGCGCCTGTGGGCAGCTCGGCCACAATTGCGCCGACCAGCGCGGCCGACACGCCCACGCGAAGCGACGGCATCAAAAACGGCAGTGAGGCCGGCAACCGCAATCGCCAGAACGCCTGGTTTTGGGTCGCCGCGTAGGTTTGCAGCAACTCACGTTCAAACACGCCCGCCGAGCGCAGGCCCTGCACCGTGGCGACGGTGACCGGGAAAAAGCACAGGTACATCGAGATAAAGGCCTTGGGTGCCAAACCAGAGAACCCCAAATTGCCAAAAATGACAATAACGATGGGCGCAATGGCCAAAATGGGCACGGCCTGGGAAGCAATGATCCAAGGCAGAACGCCCCGCTCCAGCGTGCGCAAATGCACAATCAAAACTGCCAAAAATACCCCCAACAGAGCACCCAAAACAAAGCCGGTCAGCGTGGTGACTGCGGTGCTGAACGCGTGGTACAGCAGGTTTTGCGGGGTGTCGATGGCCTCTACAAAAATGGTCTGATGCAAGTCGGCTGCCACTTGGTGCGGCGCGGGCAACAAGGGGCGCTTCATGGACCAAGTGCCCTCAATCAGTTGCGAGGTGGTGAATTGAATCTTGTCGCGTTCAATCCTCTCGATCACTTGGGGCGCATTCAATCCGACCGCGCCACCGTACCAAAGCACCACCACGGCGCACAGCACTGCCAAAACGGGCCAGATCCGCTGTAGCAACTTGCGCAGCACTGAGTCAGCTTGCATCGTCAGCCTTCACAAGCTTTCGCCATGGCGCAGCGCCACGCGAATGCGGTGCGCAATGTCGGTGAACGCAGGCGTTTCGCGGATGTCCAGCGTGCGGTCGGCGGGCAAGTTCGACTCAATCACTTCGACCACCCGGCCCGGGCGGGCTGACATGACAACAATTTTGGACGACAAAAACGCCGCTTCAGGAATTGAATGGGTCACAAAAATGACGGTGCGGCGCTCTTTGGCCCACAGTTGCAGCAACTGCTCGTTCAGTCGGTCGCGGGTGATTTCGTCCAAAGCACCAAAGGGTTCGTCCATCATCAAAATCTTGGGTTCAAACCCCAAAGCCCGCGCTATTGACACCCTCTGCTGCATGCCGCCTGACAGTTGCCACGGAAACTTACCTTCAAACCCCGAGAGGCCCACATTAGCCAATTGGCGCATGGCGATGTGTTTGCGTTCGGCGGCAGCAACGCCTTTGATCTCTAACGGCAAGGTCACATTTTTCAGCACCGTGCGCCATGGGTACAAGGCAGGCGCCTGAAAAACATAGCCATAGGCACCATTTTGGCGTGCCTGGGCGGCACTCACCCCATTCACCAAAATCGTGCCAGACGTCAACTGCTCCAAATCGGCAATCACCCGCATCAGCGTGGTTTTTCCGCAGCCCGATGGGCCAATGAAGGACACGAATTCCCCTTCGGCAATGTCCAGATCGACGTTTTTCAGGGCATGAACGGATTGGTCTTTGGCAGCAAAAATGACGGAGGCGTCCCGCACTTTGACGGCCAGTTGAAGGGAAGATTTCGAGTTTTGAAAGGATTTCACTGCGGGACTTGGTGATCAAATAGGTGCTATCAAGCGAAGAGCGTGCCAATGGTGGGACAGACAAAACGACCCCTCAACAGGCCCGCATAACAGGCAGGGTTGTCAGGGGGTCAAAAGCGCCACAGTATCGTTTACTATTAATTTTGCAAAATTTTTGCGCTTCATCCTTTGGGTTCATTTTTGCGTTTTGCTCTGGTCAAGACGCAGCATCGAAATTGATGGCACACAAATTGCAAAAAGTGTAATGTCTTATCTACTAGCCTATCTGTGAAGAGGAAATTTATGAAATCAATGTCCAAAAATGGTGCAACTTGCCTGAGCGCTGTCGCCTTTGCGGTGTCGCTGGCGACGGCTTCCAGCGGCGCAATGTCCCAAGAAAAAGTTACTGTGCAATTGAAGTGGGTGCCGCAAGCCCAGTTTGCTGGTTACTACGTGGCTGCTGCCAAGGGCTTTTACAAAGATGCCGGGCTGGACGTGACCATCAAACCCGGCGGCCCGGACATTGCGCCCACGCAGGTGTTGGCTGCCAACGGTGCCGACATCACTGTGGACTGGATGCCCAGCGCCCTGGCCGCCCGTGAGGCCGGTGTGCCCATGGTCAACGTGGCCCAGGTCTTC
>JANNCN010000198.1:0-5285 GCA_031386665.1 Rhodoferax sp.
TTTCTGGTTTCTCTGCCTATCCCGGCTTCATTCTCGTGTTTTTCAGGTTTCAGATAAGTCATGTCCAAACTGCCTCCTCCACTGAACAATCTCCCTTTTCCCATCATTGGCGCACCGCTGTTCATCATCAGCACGCCCAAACTCGTGATCGCCCAGTGCATTGCCGGTGTGGTGGGTTCCATGCCCGCGCTCAACGCCCGGCCTGCCGAGCAGTTAGAAGAGTGGTTGATCGAAATCACCGACACCTTGGCCGCCTACAACAAGGCTAACCCCGACAAACCCGCTGCTCCCTTTGCTATCAACCAAATCGTGCACAAAAGCAATGACCGGCTTGAGCACGACATGGCCATGTGCGTGAAGTACAAGGTGCCCATCATCATCACCAGCCTGGGCGCGCGCGAAGAAATCAACGCCGCAGCACACAGCTACGGTGGCGTGGTGCTGCACGACGTCATCAACAACAAGCATGCCCGCAAAGCGATTGAAAAAGGCGCGGACGGCCTGATTGCCGTTGCCGCTGGCGCAGGTGGCCATGCGGGCGTGAAAAGCCCGTTTGCGTTGGTACAAGAAATTCGCCAGTGGTTTGATGGCCCCATTGCGCTGTCAGGCTCGATCTCAACCGGCGACGCCGTGCTGGCAGCGCAAGCCTGCGGGGCCGATTTTGGCTACATTGGCTCGGCCTTCATCGCAACTGAAGAGGCGCGCGCCTCTGACGGCTACAAGCAAGCGATTGTCGATGGTAATTCCGATGACATCGTCTACAGCAACCTCTTCACAGGCGTTCATGGCAATTACCTGGCCCCCAGCATCCGCAACGCGGGTATGGACCCTGACAATCTGGCCGTCAGCGACCCGAGCAAAATGAATTTTGGTGGCGACAAATCCAAAGCCTGGAAAGACATTTGGGGCTGTGGCCAAGGCATTGGCAGCATCGACAAAGTCTTGCCCACGGCTGATTTTGTGGCCCGCTTGAAACGCGAGTACCACACAGCCAAAGCACGAATTTCAGAGCGGGCTTACGCCTAAAAAGCGCTTGAAGCAGGATTGAGCCACGCTTGGTGCAAGCATGACACACGCCTGATTCAGCCCTGAGCCCATCTCGTTTTCATCAGAAAGTAAACCCCGAGGTGAATGAGATTGTTGTCTGGTTAGGGTTGGCGCTGGCGGTGGTTAACCTGCTGGTTTTGGTTTGGCTGGCACTGCGCCGCCCGGATGCGTCGGCTGCAAAACAGGCCGAGGCCGCGCTGGCCACTTTGCAAGGCAATTTGCATGGGGCTGTGCAAGGCATTGTGCAAACCAGCAACGACAAGGTAGAGCGCGAACTGCGCCGGGAGATTACTGAATCCTCACGCGGCGGCCGCCAAGAGCTGACTCAGACCTTTGCCAGTTTTCAGCAAACCGTGTTGGCCCAAAGCGCCGAATCAACACGCACCCAAAACACCCAGATTGACGCCTTTGGCCAGCAACTCAATCTGCTGCAAAAAACACTGGCGGACACGCTGACGAACCAGCTGTCTTCATTGAGCGAATCCAACGCGCGGCGCATGAACGAAGTGCGCGAAACGCTGGAAAAGCAATTGGCGCAACTGCAAACCACCAACGCCGCAAAATTGGACGAAATGCGCGCCACGGTGGACGAAAAGCTGCAAACCACCTTGCAGGCCCGTTTGGGCGAAAGCTTCAAACAAGTCGCAGATCGGCTGGAGCAAGTGCATAAGGGCTTGGGTGAAATGCAAACCCTAGCGCAAGGCGTGGGCGACCTGAAGCACCTGCTGACCAATGTTAAAACCCGAGGCATTTTTGGCGAAGCGCAATTGGCCGCGCTGCTGGAGCAGGTGTTTGTACCCGACCAGTACGCGATGCAGGTGCCCACCCGGCCGAACAGCAAAAACGTGGTCGACTTCGCCATCAAACTGCCTGGCAAGTCTGACGATGGCCAACCACTGTGGCTGCCGATTGACGCCAAGTTTCCCAATGAAGATTACGAGCGCCTGCTGGAAGCGCAAGAGCGCGCCGACCCTGCCGCCGCTGAGAGCGCCGGCAAGGCGCTGGAAATGCGCATTCGGCTGGAGGCCAAGTCGATTGCCGACAAGTACGTGGAACCTCCTTTCACCACCGATTTTGCGATTTTGTTTTTGCCCTCTGAAGGCCTGTATGCCGAGGTGCTGCGCCGCCCTGGTCTGATGCAAGCCGTGCAGCGCGACCACCGCATCACATTGGCGGGGCCAACGACTTTGCTGGCCATGTTGAGTTCTCTGCAAATGGGCTTCAGAACCTTGGCGCTAGAGAAACGATCCAGCGAAGTATGGCAGGTGCTGGGCGCGGTCAAAACCGAGTTTGGCAAGTTTGGCGGCATGCTCGATAAAGCCCGCGCCCAGACGGAAACCGTGCTGAAGACCCTGACCGACGGCGACATTCGCAAACGCGCCATGGACCGCACCTTGCGCCAGGTGGAGGGGCTGCCAGAGGCGCAATCCCAAGCCTTGTTGCCATTGGACAAAGAGCCTGATGAAGGCTGATCACTCGATCCCTTCGGCCCCCGCTGGTGTCGCCTGTGGCCAGCCCCGTTAAAACTTCCCGCAGCGCCTTGGCGCGCCTGATCGCCGGGCACATCTGCCTGCACGCCAGCATGGCCGGTCTGCGCATGGCCGCGCCCCTGCTGGCGCTGCGCGAAGGCTACAGCCCCGCAGCAGTGGGCGTGCTGCTGGCGCTGTTTGCCATCACTCAAGTTTTTTTATCCTTGCCCGCCGGGCGATTTGCAGACCGCAACGGCTTGAAAAAGCCGATGGGCATGGCCGTGATCGCAGCGGCCAGTGGGTCGGCGCTGGCGGTGGTTTTTCCGCAATTTGGGGTGCTGTGTTTAAGCGCCGTGATGGCGGGCGGTGCCACGGGGGTGGCCTCCATCTCTATGCAGCGCCATGTGGGGCGTGCAGCGGCTGATGCGACCGAGCTCAAAAAAGTCTTCAGCTGGCTCGCCATTGGCCCTGCGGTGTCCAACTTTGTCGGGCCACTGTCAGCCGGCTTGCTGATCGACCACGCGGGCGTGTGGCTGGGCGGCCACGCGGCTGACACCAATGGCTTTCGGGGTGCGTTTTTACTGATGGCGCTGTTGCCGCTGACCACTTGGCTTTGGATTCGCCACACGGTCGAGCTGCCGCCCGTGGTCACCCCGCCCAACGCGCCGCCCAAAAACACCTGGGATTTGCTGCGCCAGCCCATGATGCGCCGCCTGATGATCGTCAATGTGCTGCTGGCCGCCTGTTGGGATGTTCACACTTTTGTGGTGCCCGTCATGGGCCACGGTTTGGGGTTTAGCGCGTCGGTGATTGGCGCAATTTTGGGAGCCTTTGCAATCTCCGCCACGCTGATCCGCGTGGTTCTGCCGCTGTTTGCCTCGCGCATTCACGAATGGGCGGTGCTGGCTGTCGCCATGGGCTGGACGGCGCTAGTCTTTGCCATTTACCCGCTGCTCAGCACACCGCTGGCTATGGGTGTGTTCTCGGTGCTACTGGGTTTGAGCCTGGGTTCAGTGCAACCCATGGTGATGAGCACGCTGCACCAGATCACGCCTGAGGCCCGCCAGGGCGAGGCGCTGGGCCTGCGCCTGATGGTCATTAACGGAGCCAGCGTGGCCATGCCCCTGTTGTTTGGCAGCATGGGCGCGGTGGTGGGGGTGTCGCTGGTGTTTTGGGTGGTAGGTGCCGCCGTGGGTGCAGGTGCGCGGCTGGGTTGGGGCCTGCGGCCTGCAGGGCATGGGGGTGGTATTTGAAGGGCCAAAAATGCAAACCCAAGCCAACTGGATCAGGTCGATGGCGTGCTCAGCGCAGCGGCATTAAGGAGGAGGCCGAAGGCCGGGGGACAGCCGCGGAGCTGAGTATGTCGTCGGCCTGATCCCACCCACGGACGCCCAGCAGCTTCAATCAACACTGCTATTATTAATATAGCAAACTATGTATATTATTCGAGAGCTAGAGGCCTACTTTGTTCATATTTCGCGCCTTTTTGATAAAAAAGAACCTGCAGGTTCTTTTTTCAAAAAAATGACCTAAAACGAGCTTACTTCACCTGAAATCGGCGGCAGAGTCACGGTATGCCGCTTTTAGTCTTCAAACCAGCGCCGCACCCCATTCCGTCAGGCCGTCACAAACCGCCCCAGCCGCACTTGAATGATCTCCTCAGCCTCTTTCATGATCCGGTCAATCAGCACCTTGACGGTGGGCACATCGTGAATCAAACCCGCCACCATGCCGCACGACCAAGCGCCTGCGTCCATGGCGCCGTCTTTCATGATTTTGGGGTAGACGCCTGCCACCTCATTGATGATGTCTTCAAACTTCAGGTTGGCACCCAGGGCGCGTTCTTTTTCAAGCAGACGCTCAACCGCCACGTTGGTCAGGACCCGTTCGGTGTTGCGCAAAGGGCGCATCACCAGGCGGGTGTCCAGCTCGCTGGCGGCCACGATGGCGGCTTTCACATGGTCGTGAATGGGGGCTTCGACGGTGGCCATGAAGCGCGTGCCCATGTTCATGCCCTCTGCGCCCAGCGCCATGGCGGCCACCAGACTGCGGCCATCGGCCATGCCACCTGAGGCGACGAACGGGATTTTCAGCTCTTCAGCGGCGCGCGGCAGCAAAATGAAATTGGGCACATCGTCTTCACCGGGATGGCCACCGCATTCAAAACCGTCCACGCTGACGGCGTCGCAACCAATCGCCTCGGCTTTGAGCGAATGACGCACCGACGTGCATTTGTGAATCACCTTGATGCCCGCCGCGTGCAAGCCGGGCAGCCACTTTTGCGGGTTGTTTCCTGCGGTTTCAACCACTTTCACGCCGCCTTCAATGATCGCTTTGATGTAGCCGGGGTAGTCGGGCGCAGTCAAAACTGGCAAAAACGTCAGGTTCACCCCAAACGGCTTGTCGGTCATCTCGCGGCAACGGCGAATCTCATTAGCCAGCAACTCGGGCGTGCGCTGCGTGAGGCCCGTGATGATGCCCAGGCCGCCTGCATTGGACACGGCAGACGCCAGTTCGGCAAAACCCACAAAGTGCATGCCACCCTGAATGATGGGGTGCTGAATGCCAAAAAGTTCGGTGATTCGGGTTTTCATGGGTAAATTTCTCCAAAGTTCAACAAAGTTCAGTACTTCAAGCGTAAAGCGCAAGGCCTAATTGTTTTGTCGCTCTGATTACAGCGGCGCAGTTTAGACACAGGCCCAGCCGATAATGCACGGCTAACTCTGATCAGCCTTCGCTGTTTCCCCTCTTATGGCCACCAGCCTGCTT
>JANNCN010000222.1:0-18841 GCA_031386665.1 Rhodoferax sp.
GCGGGCTCATCGCCGACCTCGGTGGCCGGGCTGCTTGGCAAGACTTCGCGGCAATCGGTCGTGCTGCGCCCGTGCCCGCGCGAGACCACGCCCACCTGCAAACCGCGCGCTTGCAAATGCGCCACCAGTGCCATGACCACAGGGGTTTTGCCAGCGCCGCCTGCCACCACGTTGCCAACGATGATCACGCGGGCCTTAACGCGGTGGGTATCAGCCGTGCCTTGGCTGAAGTTCCAGCGCCGCCAAGCCACCGCCGCGCCGTAAAACAATGAAATCGGCCACATCAACAGGGCCAACCCGCCCCGGTGTGTCCAGGCCTGGGTGATTTTGGCGGTCAGTGCGCGCTTTAAGCCGCTTGGCCCGGCAGCTCGCTGGCCTTCGTGTCGCGGCTGGTCGCCCGCCATGGGCTTATTTCTTGGCGCCTGACGCAGGCCGTGGTGTGCCGCCCGCGGCCGGGGGCGACCCGGCGGTGGATGACTGCGTGGCGAAGGTAATCTGGTTCAGCCCGCTGCGCCGTGCGGCTTCCATCACGGTCACCACAGATTGATGGCGGGCACTGGCATCGGCGCTGATGACCACCACGCTGTCTTTGCCAGCTTTGGCGCCATCCACCATGGCCGCTGCCAGCTCTTCGGTGCTGCGGCCCCGCACAGGCACACGGTTCACGCCATATGTGCCATCGCTGCTGACGGTGACCAAGACTTCTTTGGGGTAATCGCGCTGCGCGTCAGTGTCGGCCACTGGCAGTTTGAGCTGCAATTCGGTGAACTTGCTGTAGGTGGTGGACAGCATCAGAAAGATCAAAACCACCAGCAAAACGTCAATGAACGGGATCAAATTGATCTCGGGCTCTTCCCTTTTGCGCGGTCGGAAATTCATAGTGAAATGGCGATGGAGTAAAGGCAATTTTCCGCTGGGCCGCCCCAAGGAAAATTAGCCCCCTCGGGGGGCAGCGCAGAACACGGAGTGGCAAGCGTGGGGGCAAGGTTTTCCGCTGGGCCGCCCCGAGGAAAATTAGCCCCCTCGGGGGGCAGCGCACTACGCGAAGCGAGAAGCGTGGGGGTCATATTCGCCTAATCTGATTCAAGTGCCGCACCAATCGCTCGGACGCCAATTCGAGCGTCATCAAATACTCATCCACCCGCGCCCTGAAATAACGCCAAAAAATCAGCGACGGGATGGCGATGATCAGGCCAAACGCGGTGTTGTACAACGCAACCGAAATGCCATGCGCCAGCTGGGCCGGGTTGCCGCCCGTGGCACCGCCTGCAGGCGACTGCGAGCCGAAAATCTCTATCATGCCGACCACCGTGCCAAACAGGCCCATCAACGGCGCGGCAGAGGCAATGGTGGCCAGCGCGTTCAAGTAGCGCTCTAGCCGGTGCGCCACCACGCGGCCGGTGCCTTCCATGCTGGAGCGCAAATCCGCTTCGCTGCACTTGGGGTTGGCGTTCAGCGCCCGAAAACCGCTGGCCAGCACCTCGCCCAGGGCTGAATTTTGCTCAAGCTGGGTCACCACGTCGGTCGACGGCACGGCCTGGCGCGAAATGCTGATGGCTTCTTCGAGCAATTTGGGTGGCGCAACCTTGGCGGTTTGCAAACTCACGAAGCGTTCTATGACCAGGGCCATCGCAATGATGGAACAGGCGACCAAAGGCCAAATGGGCCAGCCTGCGGCTTGTATGATGGAGAACAAGGTGACTCTTTCGCTCAAATTGCACTGCGCAGATTATGGCCTACCGATTCGTCAATTCGATGAACGGGTAAATCACAAAATCTGTGGATAACTTTGTTGAGAACTTCTCTTCAAAGGCTTCAAAACCAGCATTAGCGCGGGTTTGTGACACATCGATGACAAATTAAGCAACTAAATATTAAATGGAATCAATCACTTACACCGTAATTCATTGCTTTCAAAGGGGGTTTGCGCATTTTGGCGGCATTTGTCCCGCCTGTGGAGCACTTGTGCTGGTCAACTGTCCGCAAACCCGCATGCTGACTGATGTCTGATTTGAAAACCCCAGGAAATACGCCACGAATCTGGCAAGTTGGGGCGCTGTGCCGCGCCATTGCTGATGCGCTGGACGCTCGCTTCAACCCGGTTGCGGTTCAGGGCGAGATTTCGGGCTTCACACGCGCTGCCAGCGGGCATTGTTACTTTTCACTGAAAGACGAAACCGGGCAAATTCGATGCGCCGCCTTTCGCAGGTCTGCCAGTTTGTTCAATTTTGTGCCGCGCGACGGCGAATTGGTCGAAGTGCGGGGTCGCCTGGATGTGTACGGCCCGCGCGGCGACCTGCAATTGATTGTCGAATCCATGAGCCGGGCTGGCCAGGGCGTGTTGTTTGAGCAATTCCTCAAGCTCAAAGCTCAGTTGCAAGCCGAAGGCCTGTTTGACGCTGAACGCAAACGCGCATTGCCATTGATGCCGCGCGGTATTGGGGTGGTGACGTCACTTGGCGCCGCGGCCCTGCATGACGTGGTGACCACGCTGCGCCGACGCTTGCCGCACATTCCGGTGGTGGTGGCCCCCGCGTCGGTGCAAGGGGCGAATGCGCCGGGCGAGATCATCAAGGCACTGTCTGCCTTGTACAAAATGGCCGAAGCCAAGCCGGGCGAAATTCAGCTGGATGTCATTTTGCTGGTGCGAGGCGGTGGCTCCATCGACGATTTGTGGGCTTTTAACAATGAGCTTTTGGCGCGTTGCATTGTTGCCAGCCCCGTTGCGATCATTGCCGGCATTGGGCACGAGACGGATTTCACCATTGCCGACTTTTGTGCCGATCTGCGCGCGCCCACCCCCACGGCAGCGGCCGAACTGGTGGCCCCCGAGCGCGAGGGCTGGGTCAATTTGTTACAAAACACCGGGCAGCGCCTGCAAACCGCCGTTTGGCGCAAGCTGGACACCAGCCAGCAGCGGCATGATGCCGCCGTCGCGCGGCTGGGGCGCCCGTCGGGCCTGACGGCCCGTGAGCGGCTGCGCTTGGCATCCACCGGGCAGCGTTTTGCAGCGGCCGCGCAGCGTTACCTGTGGCAAAAGGGCCATGTTTTGAATGCCTTGCACCTGGCGGCACCCCAAAATTTGCGCCGGGGCCTGCAACAACAGCAACACACCTTGCAGCAATTGACCACGAGGCTGGATTTGCTGGACCCGAAGCTCGTGCTTCAGCGCGGCTACGCCTGGTTGTCAGACCCGGCAGGGCAGGCCGTGACCCGGGTGGCCCAGACGCAAAGCGGCCAAGTGCTGACCGCCACGCTGGCCGATGGCACGCTGGACGTCACGGTCAATCCAGCTGCCTCTGGGCCACGCTGAATAAAGTTTCTACAATTCAAGCATCGACAAATCACAACCAAACCCACAACCCATCCACGACCCAAGAGGAAAATATGGAACACACCCTGCCAGCCCTGCCTTACGCCATTGACGCATTGGCCCCTAATTACTCCAAAGAAACCCTGGAATTTCACCATGGCAAGCACCACAACGCGTATGTGGGCAACTTGAACAACCTGCAAAAGGGCACCGAGTTTGAGAGCATGACGCTGGAAGAAATCATCAAAAAATCGAGCGGAGGCATCTACAACAATTCAGCCCAAATCTGGAACCACACGTTTTTCTGGAGCTGCATGAAGCCTGCGGGCGGCGGCGAGCCCAGCGGCGCGTTGGCAGCGGCCATTAACGCCAAGTGGGGCACCTATGCGGCGTTCAAAGAAGCTTTTGTCAAGTCGGCGGTGGGCAATTTTGGCTCTGGCTGGACCTGGTTGGTCAAAAAGCCGGACGGTTCGGTGGACATCGTGAACACCGGCGCGGCGGGCACCCCCCTGACCACAGCTGACAAAGCCTTGTTGACGGTGGATGTTTGGGAGCACGCCTATTACATCGACTACCGCAACATGCGCCCCAAGTTTGTAGAAACCTTTTTGGCCAGTCTGGTGAACTGGGGCTTTGCCGAGAAGAACTTCGCCTGATTCTTGAATCGGCCCCTGGCAGATTTTTAGGTTGCCTTCGGCTGACTTTTTAATTTGCCCTGAGTTGATTCTTCAATCAGCGTAACAGGCCCATTATTTGAACAGCTCGCCCGCGAGTTTGGCACCGGGCTTGATGCCTTTTTTGGCAAACCAGCCCTGGTTCATCTCCAGCACGTAACGCACCGGCTTGGTGGAGCAATGTGGCGATTCCGAGTGCGGTTTCATGTCGGCCAGATTGACGATTTCGCCGTCGTCGGCCACAAACGCTGCCGTCAGTGGCAAAAACGTGTTTTTCATCCAAAAGCATTGCATGGACGCTTGTTCAAAAATGAACAGCATGCCTTCGACAGCAGGCATTTCTTTGCGAAACATCAGGCCAATGGTGCGCTGCGCCGTGGTTTGGGCGATCTGAACGGTGATTTGATGCATGCCAGCCGACAATTTAGCCCGGGGCAGATCCAGTTGCGGCGCCTCGTGGTTTTGGGCCTGGGCTGAGCCCAACCCGAGCAGAACGATGCAGGCGAGGCTGGCTAATGAATGGGCTGGGTTCTTCATCATTCGTGTCATGGTTCGTGGTTTAACTTGGGTCATTGCTCAATTGTCAAACAAATAGGCAAATCAAATAGGCACAAGAATTCAAAATAGGGGCGGTTAAGGCCAAACCATCAAAAGTGGCCGAAAAAAAAGCCCGCCGAAGCGAGCTTTTCTAGACGAATCAAGAATTACTTCTTGGCTTCTTCTTTCTTGGCCATTGGCTTGTCAGCCATTTTGGCTTTCTTGGCAGCAGCTTTTTCAGCACGAGCAGCTTTGGCAGCAGCAGCTTTTTCAGCGCGGGCAGCCTTGGCAGCAGCAGCTTTCTCCATTTTCATTTTCTTGGCTTCAGCAGCTTTGTCTGACTTGGTGTCAGCAACTGCTTTAGCAGCAGGAGCAGCGGCTGGAGCAGCAGCAACAGCAGGTGCGGCAGCGGCAGCAGGAGCGGCAACAGCAGCAGCAACTGGCTTGGCGGCAGCAGCGGCAGCGGGAGCAGCAGCTTGGGCAAACGCGCCAACAGAGAAGAGACCGGCGATCAGGGTGGCGAGAACTTTGTTCATTTCAGTGTCCTAAAAAAAAAGTAAATCAAGGCGATTTGGAAGTTTCCCTCCTGAATTACCAGAAGGCTCATCCGTAACGGGGGTGGTTTACCGTCGGTTGACAAAGTTCAATAATTTTTTCACGCTAGAATTGACAGGCTCTGCTGAAACTGCCTCCAACCCTGACAAACAGCGACAAATTGTGTTTTATTTACACCTGTTTCAGGATTTCAGCGCCTAAGCTTTCGGTCACACCCGCACTTCATCCCCCCTTTTCCTTTGACCCTTCCCATTTTGGAGAGTTTTCACATGTACCAGCACATCAAGGTTCCGTCAGAAGGCTCGAAAATCACCGTCAACGCGGACTTGTCAATCAACGTCCCTGATCATCCCATCATTCCCTTCATTGAAGGCGACGGCACAGGACAAGACATCACGCCCGTGATGCTGAAAGTCGTGGACGCAGCGGTTGCCAAAGCCTATGGTGGCAGCAAAAAAATTCATTGGATGGAGGTGTACGCCGGTGAAAAGTCCACCAACATCTATGGCCCAGACGTCTGGCTGCCTGAAGAAACCTTGCATGCTGTCAAAGACTATGTGGTGTCCATCAAAGGGCCACTGACCACACCTGTGGGCGGTGGCATTCGCAGCCTGAACGTGGCGCTGCGCCAAGAGCTTGATTTGTACGTGTGCCTGCGCCCGATTCAGTATTTCGCCGGTGTTCCATCGCCCGTGAAAGAGCCGCACAAGACCAACATGGTGATTTTCCGTGAAAACTCGGAAGACATTTACGCCGGTATCGAGTTTGAGGCGGAGTCCGATAAAGCCAAAAAGCTGATTAAGTTTTTGCAAGAGGAAATGGGCGTCAAGAAGATTCGCTTCCCCAACACCTCAGGCATTGGCATCAAGCCCGTGTCCAGCGAAGGCACCGAGCGCTTGGTGCGAAAGGCGCTGCAGTACACCATTGACAACGACAAGCCGAGCTTGACCATCGTTCACAAAGGCAACATCATGAAATTCACCGAAGGTGGTTTCCGTGATTGGGCCTATGCCCTGGCGCAAAAAGAGTTTGGTGCCGAGTTGATTGACGGCGGCCCCTGGATGAAGTTTAAAAACCCGAAAACCGGAAAAGACATCATCGTCAAAGACGTGATTGCCGACGCGTTTTTGCAGCAAATTTTGCTGCGCCCCGCCGAATACAGCGTGATTGCCACGCTGAATTTGAACGGCGACTACGTGTCTGACGCCTTGGCAGCCCAAGTCGGCGGCATCGGTATCGCACCGGGTGCGAATTTGAGCGACACGATTGCGATGTTTGAAGCCACCCACGGCACCGCACCCAAGTACGCTGGCAAAGATTATGTGAATCCTGGCTCTGAAATCCTGTCTGCCGAGATGATGCTGCGCCACATGGGTTGGACCAAAGCGGCCGATCTGATCATCAGCTCGATGGAGAAGTCGATTCAAAGCAAGAAAGTCACCTACGACTTCGCGCGTTTGATGGACGGTGCAACCCAAGTCAGCTGCTCAGGTTTTGGCCAGGTCATGATTGATCACATGTGAGGATTGATCCCCGCCCGGCGGCCCTGCGACGGGCGGTCAACAAAAAAAGCGCCCAAATCGGGCGCTTTTTTTTGATTAGGCTTTAGTTTTCAGACATCCTGCATTTCAACCTTGCCACTGGCATGTTTGGCAAACCGTTTCGGGTCGCTACCATGCACAGGCGCGCTGTCGGCAAACGGCCAGCCGCCAAATTCGGTGGCCCGGTAATCGGCAAAGGCTTGGTGAATTTCGGCTTGGGTGTTCATGACAAAGGGGCCGTACTGAGCCACAGGCTCGGCGATGGGCTTGCCCTGCAGGATCAAAAATTCACTGAATTCGCTACCGTTCATCAGCTCGATGTCCAGGCTGGTGTTGAGTTCAATGGCTGAATGCTGGCTGACCGCCTGACCGCCCACCATGACACTTTGGCCTTTGAAGAAGTAAAGCTGGCGCCGCGTGCTGGCACCTTGGGCGGCGGGCAATGTCCAACGGGCACCGGCGTCCATTTTGAGCGTCCAGATCGCGACGTCGGCGTCAGCTTGCGAGGCCCACGAATCGGGCGGCGGAGCCAGCGGGTTCAGAGGTGCAGGTGCCGCCTGGGCTGCCTCGTTGGCCGTCGCTGAATCAGTCAGTTGGCCAGCAATGCAGGATATTTGGGTGGTTTTGCCTTGGGCGTCTGTGGCCAGGCGCTGCGGAATCTCTTGCGACCAGAACATGGTGAAGTGCGGCTCCACCATTTTGGATTTGGCGGGCAGGTTCAGCCAGATTTGAAACAATTCCAGCGGGTTGGACTGGTCTTGCTTCAAAAGCGGGAACATCTCGGAGTGAACAATGCCTTTGCCAGCCGTCAACCACTGCACATCGCCACCGCCAAACCGGGCCGTGGCACCCAGCGAGTCTGAATGGTCGATCAGCCCTTTTCGCACGATGGTCACGGTCTCAAAACCCCGGTGCGGGTGCGACGGAAAACCGGGGATCTGCCTGCCGTGGTACATCGACCAGCCATCTTTTCGCTCAAAGTCGTTGCCCAACTGACGCCCTGCAAGCGTCGCATCTGGCCCAAATTGCCCATTGCCTTTTGGGTAAAAGTCGTCGTGGTAGACGCAAAACAGGAACGGGTCGATGGTCGGCCAAGGGAAACCGAGCGTTGAAATACCCAATATGGGTATGTTTTTGGTCATAACAGTGATTTTTGGTTAAAATTGAATAAAAAAGGCATCTAGCTCTCGTGGAATATCAATAGTTTGCTATGTAAAAAATAGCAACTCTGCAACTCTGCAACTCTGCAACTCAGTAACCCATTACCTCACCAACCCGGCGATCGCATTTTCAAATCCGTCCAAAGTACTCGCGCCGTTGCCATTCTGGTTTGTCCGGCGCGGCCTGCCAGCGTTTAATCTCGAAGCTTTTCACATGGGTGTAATAGCTCACAAATTCAATACCCAGGCCTTGCACCAGCGCGGTGTCTTGCTTTAAAGCGTTTAAAGCGTCGCCCAGGACGCTGGGCAATTGTGGCGGGTTGGCACTGCCCTGGTCGTAGGGCGCGGCGCTGGCCTGGGGTGCTTTGAGTTGCCTTTGCAGGCCGTCCAGTCCGGCGTAGATTTGCGAGGCGATATACAGGTAAGGGTTGGCCGCCGGCTCGCCAATGCGGTTTTCGATGCGAGTGGCGGGGTCGCCTGCTTGTCCAAAAGCGTTTCCAATCACCCGCAACATGGCTCCCCGGTTGTCCAGACCCCACACGATGGCTTGGGGGGCCAAGGCGTTGGGCCGAAAACGCTCGAACCCGTTGATGGTGGGGACAGCCAGTGCGGCCATGCCGGGGGCGTGGGCCAAAAGACCGGCCAGGTAATGTTCGCCCACGGGGCTCAAGGTAAATTGGGCATCGCTGCGTGACAAGTTGGAATGGCCATGGGCCATGCCTGCGGGCGATGCAGCCAAAGCCGTTGTATCGCGCATGAAAGCGTTTCGCCCGGTGGCCAAATCGACCAAAGACTGGTGCAAATGCCAGCCGCTGGACATGATTTGCTCAAACGGCGGTCGGCACATGAAGGTGGCCAAATACCCAGCACGGCGCAGCGCCTGGGTCACCGCGCTTCGGAACAGCACCATGTTGTCAGCGGCAACCAGGGCATCGGTCACGTCAAAAACCGCTTCAACCTGGCTGGGGCCGAGTTCAATTTCAAGTGACAGTAGCGGCAAACCCAAAGCCTGCACTGTGTCGCGGACGATGGCCAAAGGCTCTTCGCATTGGTCGCCCAGGTTTTCTGACAGAAGTTGGTAGCCTGGGTGCACCATCGACACGGTGGGTGCCAGGGCGGGCCAAGCGGCCTGATTGGGGTCAAGCGGGCCGCCGATGCCGGTTTGACTTCGATCTGCATCTGGGTGCAGCCTGTAAATATGAAATTCAATCTCCAGGCCGCAGCGCAAGCCAAACCCGCGCAATTGCAGGGCGCGCAGTACCCTTTGCAACACGCGCCGGGTGTCCAACCCCACGGGTGTGGCGTTTTGAAACCAGGGCTGGCACTGTAACCAGCCGGTTTGCCTGGCCCAGGGCAATTGTTGGTAGCTTGCAGGATCAGCCAGCAGCAACAGGTTGCTGGCCGCTTCAAAACCAGGCAGGTCAGCGGTGCCGCCCGCTTCAAAAACCGGGTAGGCGGTGCGGTCGGAGGTGTCTTTGAGCATCAAGGTACTGACCATGCCCAGCCCTGCGGTAAGGGCGCTGATGGCGGCATTCACCATCAGCGTTTTGCCGCGCAGCATGCCATGCAGGTCGCACCACGAAAACCGCACTTGCTGCACGCCACTGGCGCCGATCAGGCGGGTCAGCTGGTCGATGGCAGCCAGCCTTTCTGGGGTTTGAAGGCCACAGCGCTCGGCAAAGTTCATTCGCCAACCTCGGTAGGCAGTGCCTCGCTAACTCCCGCAACCACCTTGGTAAACCCGGCGTCCTCAAGTCCTTTGTGATCAGGCCCTGCGCCATCATCCGGTGCCTTGCCTGCCCAAGGCGCTGCGCTCCGCTTGGCGGCAGCGGTGCTGCGCCAAAAGGCGTCTGGGTTGTTACTGGAATCAATGCCGTCGACGGTGTCTGGCCCCCAAGCGGCCAATGCGGTGGCGCAGTCCGCAATTCCGGGTGGTGTGCCGCCTGCTTGAACGGTCTGAATTGCTTTGATCAGAATGCGCCGGTTGGCAATGATGGCTTTGTCGCTGGTGGCCAAGTGCTCGCGGGTTCGGTCGGCAATCGCCCCCATGCTCTCGCAGGCCCATTGGTCGTGTACGTTGATGTCGTCTTCACCCATGCCCAAAAATGTCTGGTTTTGCTGCTCCTGGGCGTTAAAACCCCATTGGTTGTGCCGCCCCGACACGGGCAGGTAGTCGGGTGCCGGGTTGGCTGCCAGCCGCTGGTTGCGCATGGCGGCTTTGTTGATCGGCCCGGCAAAACTCGTGAAAAACGAATACCAGTAGGTGTGGGTGTCGTCCACCGGCAGGTGAATCTGCGTGATGGTCATGGTTTCGGACAGCGGAATCACGAAGGTGTGCGGAAAAATGGAATGAGTGACCCGGATATGGGCCAAGCCTGCGCCCGGATGGGGGCTCGGGTGGTGCACAAAGCGCCGCAGGGCGGTAAGCCGCATGCCAACGTCAGTCGGCTCGACCTTGATGTCAGGCTGGTTGAACTCGCGCATGACGCGGGTCATGGGCCAGTGTTCGCCATTGACCAGTCCCGCACTGTTAGAGCGAAATTGCCGCCCCTGAGCGTTGTCGCCCGTGTCTGCGGCGGCCTCGTCATTGAAGAAAACATGCAAAAACGAGGGGTGCGCCGGGTCAATGCCGACCTCAAACGCCTGCAGCCAATTGCAGTTCCACAGCCCCTTGAACGCAAAGGTGTGCGTGCCCGGCGCGGCGAAGCAATCAAACTCAGGGAACGGCGGTGGCGAGCTGCCCTCAGGACCAAACCAGCCAAACAGGACGCCACTTTTTTCAATCAAGGGATAGCTGCGCTGCTTGACGCGGTCGCACATTTTTAAATCAGCAGGCTCGGTTGGGGTTTCCACGCAGCGACCATCGACCGCAAATTTCCAACCATGGAACGGGCAACGCAGGCCACCGCCTTGCGCCAAAGGCTCGCGCCGTCCAAACGACAGGTCGGCGCCACGGTGCGGGCATTGGCGGTCGAGCAGTCCAAATTCGCCCGACGCATCCTTGAACAACACCAAGTCTTGCCCCAATACCCGAACCGCTTTGACCGGTCGAATGGCCATGGGCGGGTTCAGGGCTGGGTCAAACTCGTCCATCAGCGCCACGGGTTGCCAGTAATGCCTCATCAGTTGGCCACAGGCCGTGCCTGGGCCAATGCGGGTGATCAGTTCATTCAAATCTGAATTCATGCCGGCCTTGGTGTGACGTTTGGATGGTCTTTTTCGGTCTTTTAATGTGCAAAATTGCAGCATGCTTAACAATGGATGCTAACCCCAGCAGCCCCAACTTGCATGTCTGAACATCTTCAACTCTCTTCTTTGCCCTTGTTTCCCTTGGGCAGTGTGCTTTTTCCGGGTGGTTTGCTACCTTTGCGAATATTTGAGGTGCGCTACCTGGACATGGTGGGCAAGTGCCATAAACACGGTGCCCCCTTTGGCGTGGTGTCACTGACCCAAGGCGCAGAAGTGCAGCGGCTGGGCTCCAATGCGGGTGATGCAAGCCCTTCGTCCAGCGATTCTGCAAGTGGTTTTGCGGTTGAAACCTTCAATAATGTGGGCACTTTGGCGACCATCACAGAGCTGGAGTCGCCGCAACCTGGACTCTTGGTAATTCGCTGTGTGGGCCTGCAGCGGTTTGAAATTTCGCGGCGAGAGCGGCTCAAGCATGGCCTGTGGGTGGCCGATGTGCAAAGAGTGGCCGACGACCAGACGATCTCCATCCCGGATGACCTCAAAGGCGTGGCGACAGCCTTGGGTGGCGTGATCAAAACCTTGCGCGCCCGGGGCATGCCGCCCGATCAAATGCCTTTGATCGAGCCCTATTTGCTGGAAGACTGCGCCTGGGTCGCCAACCGATGGTGCGAGCTTTTGCCAATGTCACCAGAAGCCAAGCAGCGCCTGATGGTGCTTGACAACCCATTGGTGCGGTTGGAACTGGTCAGCGACATGCTGGAACGCGCAGGCATTGCCATTTGAGCTTGGTCTGGGTCAGCTCAGCTGGCACTGCTGACTCAGGCGCGGGCTTGATGCCTATGGGACAGTGCAGCATCGCTCGAAACCTAAAATAGGTCGCTTCAATCTTTCGGCAAAGCTCATGAACCAATCCGTCTCACACCTCAATCTCGCGTCAAAAAGCACGCCTGACACCGCTGCTGCGCTTCAAACAACCCGGTTTGCCTTCATTCAGTCGGGCTGGCACGGGGACATCGTCAACCAGGGTCGAAATGCCTTTTTGGCCGAAATGACCCGACTTGGCGTTGAGCGCCAGGCGATTGATCTGCTGGAAGTGCCCGGTGCCTTCGAATTGCCGCTGTTGGCCAAGCGCTTGGCCCGATCCGGCGGCTATGCAGCCATCGTGGCATGCGGTTTTGTAGTGAACGGTGGCATTTACCGCCATGAATTTGTGGCCGAAGCGGTTGTCAGCGGTTTGATGCAGGTGCAGCTTGAAGCTGACGTGCCGGTTTTGTCAGTGGTGTTGACGCCGCTTAACTTTCATGATTCGAACGAGCATCAGCGGTTTTTTGCCGAACACTTCGTCACCAAAGGGGCTGAAGCGGCCCGCGCCTGCGTGCAAACCGTGAAAACGCTGGCCACCGCGCGGCACCTGATGCAAGCCAATTCAGGTTTGTCCTTTCAGTCATGATCAAGCTGCACAATTATTTCCGCTCCAGCGCCTCTTACCGGGTTCGCATAGCGCTGGAACACAAGGGCCTGAGATACGACTACATCCCGATTCACATTGCCAAGGGCGAGCACAAAGAAAGCGGGTTTTCAGCCCTTGCACCAGACAACCTGGTGCCCTTGCTTGAAATGGACGGCCAGCGCCTGTCGCAATCCTTGGCCATCATCGAGTACCTTGACGAGAGGCACCCCACGCCAGCGCTTTTGCCTTCCGACGCGTTGGGGCGTGCCCAAGTGCGCGCTTTGGCGCAATCCATCGCCTGTGAAATTCATCCGCTGAACAACCTGCGCGTTTTGAAGTACCTGACCAAAACCATGAAAGTTGCGGACGAGGCCAAAAACACTTGGTACCGCCACTGGGTGCGCGAAGGCCTGGAAGCATTTGAACGCCAGTTGCAGGCCATCGAGGCGCTGCGTGCGGCTGCGGGCCTGCAACCATCGGTGTACTGTTTTGGCAGCTCCCTGACATTGGCGGATTGCTGCTTGGTGCCCCAAATTTTCAATGCAAGACGGTTCGATGTGAACCTGGACAAACTGCCTCGAACCATGGCGGCGCATGATGCCTGCATGGCTCTGGAAGCCGTTCAAAAAGCGCAACCTTCGAGCTGTCCTGACTTTGAGGCCTGAGGGTTTTGGCAGACATTCCCATGCCCCAGCAGCTTGATTGGCTGGTGCCGCGATGGCCCGTCCCCGATCATGTTCGTGCCGTTTTTACCACCCGTGCGGGTGGAGTTTCCAAAGCACCCTTTGACAGCCTGAACCCGGCGCTTCACGTCGGTGACTCAGCCGCTGACGTGATGCGAAACAGGGTAATTTTGCGAGACGCCCTGGGAGCGAGCCCGGTTTACCTGTCGCAGGTGCACGGCACGCGGGTGGTGCAGTTGCCGACGGCTGGGTCAGTTGAAGTAGCCGAAAGCAAAGAAACCGAACGGGTGGGCATTGCAAATCAGGGAGAAGTCCTGGGTGAATTGCAGGATGAAGTCCAGGCTGACGCTTGCTGGACGCAAACCCCTGGCGCCGTGTGCAGCATCATGGTGGCTGATTGTTTGCCAGTGTTGTTGTCCAACCGTTCGGGTGATTTTGTAGCGGCGGCGCATGCCGGTTGGCGCGGTTTGGCGGGCGCAGGATCGGTTGGAATTTTGGAATCCTTGCTCGAATCTGTTCTTGGCAAACCTGCGTCCAAGACATCAGCCCCCCAATTGAGCACCTTCATCGCCTGGCTTGGCCCCTGCATTGGTCCTACGAAATTTGAGGTCGGCGACGAAGTGCGGGCGGCTTTTATCACGTTCGATGCTCAAGCCGCGCAAATGTTCAAACCGGTGGTGGGCAGCGGGGGGGCCAAGTGGCTGGCTGATTTGCAAGGCTTGGCTCGCCAACGGCTGGCGGCGGCGGGGGTTGGCCAAATTAATGGCAATGACGGCAGCCTGCCTTGGTGCACGGTCAGTAATCCGTCAAATTACTTTTCGCACCGAAGAGACAGCCTGGCACTGGGCGGTAGCGGGCGCATGGTGGCCTGCGTCTGGCTGGATCAGGCTTGCGCCTGATTTCTCTGCGGGCGCTTCGACGGGTTTTTGTGAAGCGCTAGCGTCAACAGCCGTTGTAGTCTCAACCGCTCCAGCCGCTGCACCAGTTTCATCAGCTACACCAGCTTCGCGTGCGCGTCGAGCCGCCTTGCGGGCGGGCGAACTCATCAGGTAGACCAACAGGCCAACGGGCATCAGCCCATAAAGCAAAAAAGTAATGATTGCACCCAAAATGGTGCCGGTTGTGCTGTTGGCCTCCACCACCGCCATCATCACAGCCACATACAGCCAGGCTATCGGAACAATGTACATATACTCATTACGAAAATGTTAGCCAAAGGAAAGTGAATTCTGCGACACTAGGGTTTATACCAATAAATGAAGTGCGCGAGAATAACCTAGATCAAGGGGTTAGCTCCGTAGCAAAGTTCAAAATAGGAGACAACATGAATCAGAATTCCACTGATGTATGGGCCCAGGCCGCCCAACAATTTCAGCAGTCCATCAGCGAATCATGGACTAAAGCCATGCAGTCGATGCAAGGGCTCGGACAAGTCAACATGGCGCCCATGGGTGGTGCACCCGCCGCGGCGCTTCCAGAGATCAGTTTCTCTAAAGAAAAGCTTGTCGAACTGCAACAACAGTACATGAAAGACGCCGCTGGTTTGTGGTCGCAGGGCCTGCAAACAACACCAATTGCTGGGGACAAACGGTTCTCAGCTGAAGCCTGGTCGGCCAACCCGGTCGCCAATATGTCTGCCGCCGTCTATTTGCTGAATGCCCGCACCTTGATGGGCCTGGCCGATGCGGTCGAAGCCGACACCAAAACCCAAGCCCGCATTCGCTTTGCGATTGAGCAATGGCTTGCCGCCACGGCACCCAGCAACTTTTTAGCCTTCAACGCAGATGCGATCAAAAAAGCGATTGACACCCAGGGCGAAAGCATTGCCAAGGGAATGCAAAACTTGATGCATGACATGCGCCAAGGCCATGTGTCCATGACCGATGAGAGTCAGTTTGAAGTCGGCAAGAACGTGGCAACCACCGAAGGGGCGGTGGTTTTCGAGAACGAATTTTTTCAGCTGATTGAGTACAAACCGCTCACGGCCAAAGTCTTTGAAAAGCCATTTTTGTTGATTCCACCCTGTATCAACAAGTTTTACATTCTTGATTTGCAGCCCGAGAACTCATTGATTCGTTTTGCCGTAGCCCAGGGCCACCGCACGTTTGTCGTCAGCTGGAGGAACCCGCCCAGCGATGCAAGCGGTGCGCCAGACGCGTCAATGAACACGAAAACCTGGGACGATTACATTGAACATGCCGCAATCACGGCGATTGAGGTCGCGCAAGAAATCACCGGAGCCGACACCATCAACACGCTCGGATTTTGCGTGGGTGGCACGATTTTGACCAGTGCGCTGTCGGTGCTCACCGAGCGGGCGAATGCAGGCAAAACGGGTAAATCTGATAAGGCCGGCAAGTCGGGTGGCTCAGGGAAAGCCGCCGCCAAACCATTCCCAGTTGCCAGCGCCACGCTGCTCACCACCTTGCTTGACTTTGAAGACACGGGCATTTTGGATTTGTTCATTGACGAAGCCTTTGTTCAGTTCCGTGAGAAAGAAATGGGGCAAGGCGGATTGATGAAAGGTGGCGACTTGGCGTCTACTTTCTCCTTTTTGCGCCCCAATGACCTGGTTTGGAACTACGTGGTTGGTAACTACCTGAAAGGCGAAACACCACCGCCTTTTGATTTGCTCTACTGGAACAGCGATTCGACCAATTTGCCCGGCCCGTTTTACGCTTGGTACTTGCGCAACACCTACCTCGAAAACAATTTGGTGAAGCCAGGGCGGGCCATGGTATGCGGCGAAAAAATCGATTTTTCAAAGCTGGATTTGCCGTTTTACATTTACGGCTCGCGCGAAGACCACATCGTGCCGATCGGCGGGGCCTATGCATCGACCCAACACCTGCCTGGCAAGAAACGCTTTGTCATGGGCGCCTCTGGTCACATTGCGGGTGTCATTAACCCGCCCGCCAAAAACAAGCGAAGCCATTGGATCGGCGCCGACAATAAATTTCCTGCCAAATCTGCAGACTGGATTGCAAGCGCCAAAGAGTACCCTGGAAGCTGGTGGACTGACTGGGCAGCCTGGCTTAAAGCCCAAGCGGGCAAACAGATTGCAGCCCCAAAAAATTATGGCAACGCTGCGGCCACAGGCATTAACAAAACCAGCAAATACAAAGCCATTGAAGCCGCACCTGGGCGGTACGTGAAAGCCCGGGCTTAATGCACTCTTAGCGTCAGCGCCTCCCTTGCCCCCTTATTCAACAAACGTTTTCAAGACAATCAATTTTTAACAGAGGAGACACAAAATGGAAGACATCGTTATCGTTTCAGCGGCCCGCACAGCGGTCGGTAAATTTGGCGGGTCACTTGCCAAAACACCCGCAACCGAGCTGGGCAGCATTGTCATCAAAGAGGCTTTGGCGCGCGCCAAGCTGGACATGGGGCAAATTGGTGAAGTCATCATGGGGCAAGTGCTGGCTGCAGGCGCTGGGCAAAATCCGGCACGGCAAGCCTCGCTCAAAGCTGGCCTTGCCAAAGAAACACCGGCTCTCACGATCAATGCAGTTTGCGGCTCTGGATTGAAGGCCGTCATGTTGGCAGCGCAATCGATCGCCTGGGGTGACAGCGAGATCGTGGTTGCTGGGGGCCAGGAAAACATGAGCGCCAGTCCGCACGTGCTGCCCAACAGTCGCGATGGACAGCGAATGGGCGATTGGAAAATGATCGACACCATGATTGTTGACGGGCTGTGGGACGTTTACAACCAATACCACATGGGTATGACGGCTGAAAACGTGGCCAAGGCCTATGCCGTCAGCCGCGAAATGCAAGATGCGCTGGCTCTGGGCAGCCAAACCAAAGCGGCAGCGGCGCAAGCCGCGGGTCGTTTTGTGGACGAAATTGTCACCGTGTCGCTGGCGCAGAAAAAGGGCGACCCCATCCTATTCAATAGCGACGAATTCATCAACAAAAAGACCAGCGCCGAGGGCTTGGCCGGTCTGCGCCCCGCGTTTGACAAAGCAGGTTCAGTGACCGCTGGCAATGCGTCTGGCCTGAATGACGGCGCAGCTGCAGTGGTGGTCATGAGCGCTAAAAAAGCTGCCTCCTTAGGTCTGAAGCCGCTGGCTCGAATCGCCGCATTTGGCACCACAGGGCTGGACCCGGCCACCATGGGCATGGGCCCCGTGTCTGCCACCCGCAAAGCACTCACCCGCGCTGGATGGAACGCCGCAGACGTTGATTTGTTTGAACTCAACGAGGCCTTTGCTGCACAAGCTTGCGCTGTAAACAAAGAGCTGGGCATTGACCCTAGCCGAGTGAATGTGAATGGCGGTGCCATCGCCATTGGCCACCCGATTGGCGCGTCTGGTTGCCGCATTCTCGTCACGTTGTTGCATGAAATGCAGCGGCGCGATGCGAAAAAAGGCATCGCAGCTTTGTGCATTGGCGGCGGTATGGGCGTGTCCCTGGCGCTTGAGCGTTGATTTGGATTTTTAATTTTCAGCTGATCAAACCAAAAAGGAGCATTTCATGAATCAAAAAGTAGCCTACGTCACGGGTGGTATGGGCGGCATCGGCACCGCCATTTGCCAGCGCCTTCACAAAGAAGGTTTCAAAGTTATCGCAGGCTGTGGCCCAACCCGCGACCATGCCAAGTGGATCAGCGAGCAGGCCGTTTTGGGCTACACCTTTTACGCATCGGTCGGCAACGTGGGCGCGTGGGATTCCACAGTTGAGGCCTTTGCCAAAACCAAGGCAGAGCATGGGATCATCGACGTGCTGGTCAACAACGCTGGTATCACCAAAGACCGCATGTTTTTGAAGATGACCCGTGAAGACTGGGACAGTGTGATTGAAACCAACCTGAACAGCATGTTCAACGTGACCAAGCAGGTGGTGGCAGACATGGTGGACAAAGGCTGGGGACGCATCATCAATATCTCGTCCGTGAACGGCGAAAAAGGCCAAGCGGGGCAAACCAATTACTCGGCTGCCAAAGCCGGTATGCATGGTTTCTCAATGGCTTTGGCGCAAGAAATGGCCACCAAAGGTGTGACGGTCAACACGGTCAGCCCGGGCTACATCGGCACCGACATGGTCAACGCAATTCGCGAAGACGTGTTGGCCAAAATTGTGGCGACCATTCCCGTCAAGCGCTTGGGCAAGCCCTCTGAGATAGCGTCCATCATTGCTTGGTTGGCGTCGGAAGAAGGTGGCTACACGACGGGTGCAGATTTCTCGGTGAACGGCGGATTGCACATGGGCTGATTGGTCTTTTGTGAATTTGAAAAACCCGCTTTGGCGGGTTTTTTTATTGCTTTGACCGTTGGGTGATTGCTAGGCATTTGAGGTCTTGTCTCTGAGGTTCGGCTTGCATTTAACGTCCGCGCGCCGACCGGGCAATGCGCATGCGGTTTTGGAGCGAAAGTTCCGCGCGGGTCTGAAAATTCGTGCGACCGGGTGGTCGCGGATTTTTTTTTGGTGAGATGACAAGTTGCTACCGCAACGCGTTTCGCACCAAAGCCCGGTCGCATTGCCCGATCACCACGCTCAGTTGATTGTTTCTGGACTGGTCGGGCTGCAGATGCTCGATTTCCCGCAATTCGCACAGCCGAATGAAAACTCGGAATCGTCCTGCCCCCGTCCAGTGCGGTGATAGTGAAATGTGACCAGATGCTATGAATGCCTCCCTCCTCACGGGGACACCGTGGAAGAGGGAAACATCGCAAAGCAACTGGAGCACACATGGCCACTCAAACACGCACGCAGACTGACGCGCACCGGGCAATC
>JANNCN010000224.1:0-5161 GCA_031386665.1 Rhodoferax sp.
GATTGCCCGGTGCGCGTCAGTCTGCGTGCGTGTTTGAGTGGCCATGTGTGCTCCAGTTGCTTTGCGATGTTTCCCTCTTCCACGGTGTCCCCGTGAGGAGGGAGGCATTCATAGCATCTGGTCACATTTCACTATCACCGCCCTGGGCGGCTAGCTGGGTGGTTTCTTCCTAAGTGGCGGGATCATCATTCAGTCACTTGTGGCCGCTCAGATCTCTGTAGCTAAAATAAAGATGTCTGACTGAAGGTCGAACCGGCGATCCGAAAAGCGCTCGTCCCCATCAATCTGTAGACCGTCAAATCGCTCGCCAGCCCGCTAGCCCTCAGATGCGCCACACTTGGCTCGCCACCTTTCTAACTGCAATTGTTGTTGTTGGTTGCAATGACGCGGATACCACCCGTGTGAACGAAACTCAAGAGAAGCTCGCCGGAACTTGGCTGCTGGAGTCGGAGACTGGGAACGTGAAGTCGCGTCGTATCCTTACGCTTGACCGCGATGGTAAATTCAGCGATCGATTTACAGTGACGACTTCGCAGGGCAATCTGGAGAAATCGGAATATGGTGGGGATTGGTCGTACGATGGAGGAAATCTAAAACGCAGGTTCCTCCAGGAGGGTGGACGAAAGTATTCCGGTGGGAAGATTCGGTTTGCGACCTTTCCACTGATCTCTATCTCCGCTAAGGAGCTTGTGGTCGATGACAACATCCAGAGGCGGAAACTCTCCTTTAGTCGAGTGCCTGAGGGATCGCAGCCATGAGTCAAAGTTCTAGCAGCCAGTGCGTCTCAGACTAGTACAAACAGGATGCTTTTGCGCAGCTCTTGCTGCCCGCCGAATAATTCCAACGCGACAACCGTTGTGAAGCCAGTTGGTGGGCGGTTATCCGACTGAACCACCAGCAATGCAGGGGCCTACTGAATTAAAGTCATGCCCGCATGCTTCGCCGCACCGATATCAAACGTGACAGTTCTATCGCACCCCGCGCTGGCCGCCGTCCGCTCGATCAGGCAATCCGTAAAATCTGCTTTGTCGACTTTGAAGACCCGCAGTGCGCGAAGCACTTGGTCAGCGCGTTCGATGGTGAATTGCTTGGTTCTGAGGATTCCGTCCAAGGCCAACGCCACTTGAGCGCGGGTCAACTCGTAGCTTGAGCCTAGAACCCATACCAGCTCGACAATCGACACCAGGGTGATGTAGCCTCCGCCTGCTGTATCCAGCGATTCGACAATGGCCGCCGCCTTAGCGGATTGCTTGGCGTCATCTTGCATGATGTAGCGCACCAGCACGTTGGTGTCCAGACCAATCACCGTGCGTACCGCGCCGAAGCGCCTTGCGTTGCAATGGTCCGGTTCATCTCGGCGATTGAAACCACTTTGCGGGCTTTGCCAAACATGCCTTTCAAATCGGTGACCGACCGGTTGGCGGCGACGAACTCAAACCGACCTGCCTCCACCTCGACAAATTCCACCCGATCTCCCGTATCCACATGCAGCGCAAGCCGCACATTTGCGGGAATAGTGATTTGTCCTTTTGACGAAATGGTGGCTGTAGTCATTGCTGGTCCTCAGTTGCCTTACATCATTGTAAGGCAACGGGCCTCGCAGCACGCAAACCCAGCCTTTCGAGCAAGTCCAAATCCGCCTGCGTATCCGGGTTGCCAGTGGTCAACAACTTGTCACCGTAAAAGATCGAATTGGCACCCGCTAAAAAACATAGCGCTTGAATCGCGTCGCCCATTTGCTGACGCCCGGCAGATAGGCGCACGCGGGCCAGCGGCATAGTGATGCGGGCCACGGCGATGGTTCGCACGAATTCAAACGGGTCAAGAGGAGGCTCATCGGCCAACGGGGTGCCAGGCACGCGCACCAGGTTGTTGATGGGCACGGACTCCGGGTACGGGGCCAAATTGGCCAACTGGGCAATCAGACCAGCGCGTTGCAAACGCGACTCACCCATGCCCACAATGCCACCACAACACACTTTCACGCCTGCGCTGCGCACACGGCCCAAAGTGTCCAGCCGGTCTTGGTATTGGCGTGTGGTGATGATGTCGCCATAAAAATCAGGCGCGCTGTCCAAGTTGTGGTTGTAGTAGTCCAGCCCTGCGTCGCGCAGCGTTTCGGCATGACCGTCTTCCAGCATGCCCAGCGTGGCGCAGGTTTCTAGCCCCAGCGCTTTGACGATGCCCACCAGTTCGGCCACTTTTTCAATGTCGCGGTCTTTTGGCGCGCGCCAGGCGGCACCCATGCAAAAGCGGGTGGCACCTGCGGCTTTGGCGCGTTGGGCGGCCAGCGCCACTTCGGCCGGTGCCATCAGTTTGGACGCTTCAACGCCCGTGTCAAAACGGGCTGCCTGCGGGCAATAGTTGCAGTCTTCTGGGCAACCGCCGGTTTTGACCGACAACAAGGTTGCAAACTCAATCACCGTGGGGTCAAAGTGCGCGCGGTGCACGGTTTGGGCGCGGTGCAGCAGGTCAGAAAATGGCAGGTCGAACAAGGCTTGAACGGCTTCAACGCTCCAGCCCGGGGCGCTCACGGTGTTAACGGCGCTGACAGTGTGAAGTGTGTCAGCGGTCTTTAGGGGCTTTGCGCTAACGCTCTGGGCAGGCGCGGTACGGTGAAGGGTAACGGTTTGTTCTTGCAACTGAATTTTCCAAAAAAAGAGTGAGGTCAAGCTGACCTCGATGTCAAAAAAAACGGTCCAACCAATCACGTTGAACCGTCTTAATTTTATCGCTGCACAGCCCATCGCCACGCAGCTCACAAGTCAAAAATACGAAGCTTCAGAGCCTAGATTTTTTGTATCGGAATGTAGATTTCACTGCCAGCCGCTTTGAACTCTGCGCTTTTGGCCGCCATGCCAGCGGCAATCTCTTCTTCTTGCTTGGCGGCATACTCGCGCACCTCTTGGGTGATTTTCATCGAGCAAAACTTGGGGCCGCACATCGAGCAGAAGTGCGCGACCTTGGCCCCTTCGGCGGGCAAGGTTTCGTCGTGAAATTCGCGCGCGGTGTCAGGGTCTAGCGACAAATTGAACTGGTCTTGCCAGCGGAATTCGAATCGCGCTTTAGACAGCGCCTCGTCCCGTGCGCGCGACACTGGGTGCCCTTTGGCCACATCAGCCGCGTGCGCTGCTATTTTGTAGGCAATGATGCCGGCCTTCACGTCGTCGCGGTTGGGCAGACCCAGGTGTTCCTTGGGCGTGACGTAGCACAGCATGGCGGTGCCGTACCAGCCAATCATGGCTGCGCCAATCGCACTGGAGATATGGTCGTAGCCGGGCGAGATGTCGATGGTCAGAGGCCCTAGGGTGTAAAACGGCGCTTCGTGGCAGTGCTTCAGCTGCTCTTCCATATTCGCCTGAATCATGTGCATCGGCACGTGGCCTGGGCCTTCAATCATGGTTTGCACGTCGTGCTTCCAGGCCACTTTAGTCAGCTCACCCAAGGTGCGCAGCTCGGCAAATTGCGCTTCGTCGTTCGCATCAGCCGCACTGCCGGGGCGCAAGCCGTCGCCTAAGCTAAAGCTCACGTCATAAGCTTTCATGATTTCGCAAATGTCTTCAAAGTGCTCGTACAAAAAGCTTTCCTTGTGGTGCGAGATGCACCACTTGGCCATGATGGAGCCACCGCGCGATACAATGCCAGTGCGTCGTTTGGCCGTCATAGGAATGAACGGCAGGCGAATGCCCGCGTGAATGGTGAAGTAGTCCACGCCTTGCTCGGCTTGTTCAATCAAGGTGTCACGAAAAATGGCCCAGGTCAAGTCTTCGGCCACGCCGCCGACTTTTTCAAGCGCCTGGTATATTGGTACGGTGCCAATGGGCACGGGCGAGTTGCGAATGATCCAGTCGCGCGTGGTGTGAATGTTTTTGCCGGTCGACAAATCCATCACATTGTCGGCACCCCACCGAATGGCCCACACCAGCTTTTCAACCTCTTCCTCAATGCTGGACGTGACAGCCGAGTTGCCGATATTGGCATTGATCTTGACCAAGAAATTGCGCCCAATCGCCATCGGCTCAATCTCGGGGTGGTTGATGTTGGCTGGGATGATGGCGCGGCCACGGGCCACTTCATCGCGCACGAATTCGGGCGTCACAATGTCCGGCAATGTGGCGCCCATGGGGTTGCCGCGCAGGCGCAGCGCGCGTTCGCGGGCCATGTGGTTGTTGCCTAAATACTCTTCAGCCCACTCGCGTTTGCCGTTTTCGCGAATCGCTACGTACTCCATTTCAGGGGTGATGATGCCGCGCCTTGCGTAGTGCATTTGGCTCACGTTGCCACCGGATTTGGCACGCCGGGGCGGGCGCTGCAGGCCTGCTGCTTGCGCGCGAAGCTGGGCAATTCGTTCCAGTTCTTTTGACTCGTGTTTGGTGCCGTCGTCCAGCGCTTTGCGTTCGCGCCCCGTGTAGATTTCAGTGTCGCCACGGGCTTCAATCCACGGCGTGCGTGGCGTTGGCAAGCCCTGGTTCACGTCAATGGCGATGCCGCGCTCGGTGTAGGGGCCAGAGGTGTCGTACAGCGTCGCTGATTCGCCATTGCTTAAAGCGACCTCGCGCATCGGCACGCCAATTTGGGGGTGCATTTGCCCCGGCACATAAATTTTGCGAGACGCCGGAAACGGCTCGCGGCTGAGCGTCAGCGATTCCTCAAAATTGAGGGCAATTTTGTCAGGGGCGTTCATGGAAAAATACCTTTCTTTGGCGCGTGCGGGGGTACACAAGTGCTCCGAAAGGTGTGGCAGGTGCCCTGGTCGCGAGGTGTGCGGCAAGTGTCCTGGCAGCTCTTCTTACGTCGGTACGAACCGATTCAAGTTCACGGGTTTGGGTCTGGCCATCTCAGCGATTCAACCATAATTGGTAGATCGCACCCCGGAGCGAGGCTGAGTATAGCGGGCACTTGTCCAACCGTGAAGGCAGATCTGGGCCGCGCTCAGTTTTTAAGCCCGTATTCTTCGAATTTGACGGCCGCTTGCGCCGAGCCACCCAGCCACCCGCCCAACGCGGCGACAGAGCAATGTGCATGCGGTTTTGGAGTGAAAGCACGCGCGAGGTCGAAAAATGCGTCAAGCTTTCGCTTGGGCATTTTTTGGGTGACTGACAGATCGCTGCCGCGCGCCTTCCACCCCAAAGCCCTATATGAATGCCTCCCGGATGACAAG
>JANNCN010000082.1:0-67264 GCA_031386665.1 Rhodoferax sp.
GCAAGATCGCAGTGTCTATAGTTACTATAGATAGATTTAAAGTTTTTGTCAAGGAGCAATTGGACATCCAGTGCCTCGAGTAAGGCGTTGACAACGAACAACTTGATGAAAGCTAACTGTGTATTTATACATACACAACTAAAGCCAATAAACGCGACACAAATTTCACTGAATAGTCTCCAATTTGTCCTACATCCCATACTTAGAGACATCCACCTAGCGCGGTGAGCGGGCCATGTGACCGGGCTTTGGGGTGGAACGCGTTGCGGTAGCGGCCACATTAAGTGTCCCAAAAAATTCCGCGACCACCGCGTCGCACGAATTTTTCCATCCCGCGCGGAACTTCCACCCCAAAACCGCATGCGCATGGCCCTGTCGGCGGGCGGGCGTCCATCAAGCCGAAATTCTCAAATGGAGGGCGCGCATTTCAAGCGGTTCTCCGCACCCGCCTCACGTTGAACGCACTGGCCACCAGCACACACTGCACCACCGCCAACCCCAAAAATACGCCGCTGTAGTGGTGGTGATCCATCAGGGTGCCAAAAAACAGCGGTGCAATCGCCTGGCCAATGTCCAGCCCCGAATAGACCACGCCATACACGCGGCCCGTGGAGTTGGCAGGGGTCGACTTTTTGACCAGCAGGTCGCGCGAAGGGCCTGCAATACCCGACGCAAACCCCATCACCCCAAACACAAATGGCACGGCGAAGGCGGGCAAGTTGGCAAAGCCCAGCGTCAGCGCAAACACGGCTGCCACACCAAACGCAACGCCCACGATCCGCTCACAACGCGAAGGGTCTGCCGCCAAAAAACCACCCAGCACCATGCCCCCCGCACTGCACACCATGTAAATGGTGAGGCACAGCGCCGCCATCGCCACAGGCACGCCGTGCAACTGCCTCGCAGCCTCTGGGGCGAATGCCTGAATGACACTGATGACGATGGCGTATAGCAAGAAAAAACCAAAGCACATCCAGACGGCGGGTATTTTGAGGAAGTCCAAACCACCCTCTGTGTCGCTTTTCTTGAGGCCGGCGGCACCAATGGGCGCCTTGGCTGGCGCTGCCGGCGTCAGGGTGAGCTTGTCACGGTTCAATACCAACACCGCCAGCACCATAAATGCCAGCGCACCCGCAGACATCAACGCCACGCGCCACGAGAAAGCCAAGGCTATGGGCACCATCATCACCGGGGCCAGCGCCCAACCCAGGCTGCCGGTGATGCCGTGCGTGCTGTAGGCATGCCCTAGCCGCGACGCACTGACCTTGCGATTGATCAGTGTGTAGTCCACTGGGTGAAACACGCCATTGCCGATGCCTGCCAAGACAGAGAAGCTGGCCATCATCCAGTACCCGGTGCTAACCGAAAACCCGAACGCAGCCAGCCCCAAACAGGTCAACCCCGCAAACAAAATCGGGCGTGGGCCGAATTTGTCCACGACAAAGCCAGACAGTGTTTGCACGACGCACGACGTGACAAAAAACAAGGTCATCAAAAACCCCAGCTCGGTGTAGCTGGCATTGAAGGCCTCTTTCAGCCAAGGGAACAGCGGCGGCAGCAGCAACTGGCTGAAGTGGCTGATCATGTGGGCACCGCCCACCAGGCCGATCACGTGCGCATCTTGGCGCAAACTGTTGCTGCCCGCAGGGGCACTGGGGGCCAAGGTTGATGTGGTCATGGACCTATCGTAATATCTGCCTTGCCTGCGTGATTGCGACAAAAAGACAGATACCATCGAATTTCGGACAAACCCGCCTCATGCCTTCCCCTTACCGCCCTCGGGTACCGCGCAACCTACCGCTGACCCCGGTGGGCGACACAGCCCCCTTCACGCCCACCGAGCAACGTCCGGTGCGTGTGCGCGCACGCTCCATGCCTGCCGATTCACATTTTGAGCTGCACAGCCACTCCTGGGCGCAGGTGGCCTATTGCGCCACGGGCATCATGCAGGTCACAGCCGAACGGCAGGCGGCTGGGCACGATCAGGTGACCTACATCGTGCCACCTTCTCGCGCAGTGTGGATTGCCCCTGGCGCACAGCATGCGATCAACGTCATTGAAACGGCGGCGTTTTGCACGCTGTACATTGATCCGTCAGTGGTGCCAAAAGGCTGGCATAGCTGCCGCGTGATGGTGGTGTCGCCCCTGATGCGGGAGCTCATCCATGCGCTGGATGTTCCGCCCAATGAACCCGTACCCGCCGTGCGGGAGCGCATGCTGGTACCCCTGCTGCTGCACGAACTCACCCATGCCACAACGCAAGCACTGGGCGTGCCCATGCCGCACCCCCAAAGCAGCGACAAACGCCTGCGCGCCCTGTGCGAGGCCGTGCTGCTGGCACCCAACGGACGCGCCACACTGGTCGACTGGGCGAACGAAGTCGGCGCCAGCGAACGCACCGTGGCCCGTCTTTTTCGCACCGAACTGGGCACCAGTTACCAAAAATGGCGACAACAGGCCGTTCTGGCGCACGCGCTGCCCCTGCTGGCACGGGGTCTGCCCATCAGCCATGTGGCAACCGCCAGCGGCTACACCAGCGACAGCGCTTTCAGCGCCATGTTCAAGGCCGCGTTGGGGCAATCACCCAGCAGCTTCATGAGCAAAAGTCGTGATTCGCAGGCGAACAATGGTCGTCAATAGTGCTGGCTTTGGTATGTGTCAATCCAACCAAGGCACCGCAGCACCATGCCTCCCTGCGAGCCTGACTGCACTAAGAATATGACCGACTTCAATGGGTCCGACTTCCCCCCAGACCAAGATTGCACCCACGTGTTCCTGACCTGGAAACTGCCCGTTGAGCAGGCCTCCATTTGCTATTTTATTTATAGCAAACTATTGAATATATTCGAGAGCTAGAGGCATAAAACATTCATATTTTGATGAAAATCAATCAAATTTAGTAAAAATTAACCTCCAGGTTATTTTTTTCAGAAACAGCTCCAAAAATGACCTGAATCGACCCATCGCCTAGCTCGCGCCCGAGACAGTGTTTGCAATCAGCGGGATCGATCACCTGTTAGCCGCAGCCTGGCGGCGCCGCGTCAGCCCAAGCAATGCCAACCCCAGCAGCGCCAGAGTAGTTGGTTCAGGAGCCTCGCTGGCCAACCGCGTACCGTAGATGAATTGGGCTCCGGCAGCATCGTCTGCCTGCACGCCAGAATACGAAGTAGAGTAAAACGGATTCATCAGCGAATTGGCGACATCGGTATGGTCCAAGCCAATGGAATGGCCAATCTCGTGTGCCATCACCCCGAAGATGCTGAAACCTGGGCCAGCAAAGTCCAAATCCCAGGCGTAGCCCGTGTTGAAGAAAATGTCGCCGGGCACAGTGTCAATGCCGCTAAATGGAAAGTAGGCATAGGCTAAAGCGCCGCTGAATCCGCTAGTCGAAAAATCATAAGCGCCAACCCGGATGTCGCCAGACGTCGTGGGCGAGTTAACGGCTGCACCATCGTCCGCCACCTGAGTGAATGTGATATTGGCTACGGCCGACCAGGAGGCGAACGCATTTTGGATCTGTGTCAAAAAGCCGCTGGGCATGAAGCTTTCCAACGGGTTTACTGTGCATCCTGATGCCTCGGTCGCGCAGCTGGTACCGCTTGCCATGAGACTCCAAGAGACATTAGCGCCCGTGCCGAAGGCGGGGTCTCCCCATTTTGTACCGCCCACCAGGTAGGCCGAAGCTGCAGTTGGAATCACAAGAACGCTGGCCAAAACAAGGCTGGAGAACATTTTTTTCATAAGTGTCTTTCTGGGAGTTTGAGAACTGGTGCGGGTTAGCAGCCATCGTGCCCTTCTGAAGCCTAGGGTCGATCTAATGTCGACCCAGCGGGGGCCCGCCGTCCTTAAGTAGCTGTTAAACATTGCTAATCGTTCCTAAACACCCTGCGTGCCCCAAAAAAAGTCAGCCTTAGAATCAATGCCGAAAGACTGGATGACACCCTCAGCACTCGCTGGGATTCCCGGGGATTCGCTGGAATTTGCGACCCTACCCTGAAAGCCACCGTTTGGAAAACTTTCTCCGCTTTGGCCACTTCGAAGTCCTGCCAGCTCGCCGTCAGGTGTTGGTGGACGGACAGCCCGCAGCGCTGGGTTCGCGCGCATTTGACCTGTTGCAGGTGCTCATTGCCCACCGCGACCGTGTTCTGGGCAAAGATGAGTTGATGGCGCTGGTTTGGCCTGGCATGGTGGTGGAAGAAAACAACCTCAGCGTGCAAATCTCGGCGCTGCGCAAACTGCTCGGCGCGGATGCCATCGCCACGGTGTTCGGACGAGGCTACCGCTTCACTTTACTCGTAAAACCAGGCCTCGCGGAGCCGATGGTGCCCGCAGCGTTGACAGCGTCGGCATCAGCATCCACGCAGGTGCTGCAACCGATGGTGGAGCGACCCATCGTGGTGCGACCCGATAGCCCGCCAGCCCAAATGCCTTCCATCGCAGTGCTGCCCTTCACCAACATGAGCGGCGACCCGGCGCAGGACTATTTTGCCGACGGCATGGTCGAAGACATCACCACCGCACTGGCACGGTTGAATGTATTTTTCGTTATTGCGCGCAACTCAAGTTTCGTTTACAAGGGCCGTGCGGTCGACATCAAACAGGTGGGCCGTGAATTGGGGGTGCAGTACGTTTTAGAGGGTAGCGTGCGAAGGTCCGGCAACCGGCTTCGCATCACGGCCCAGTTGATCGAGGCGGCTAATGGCCGCCATGTGTGGGCTCAGCGCTTTGACGGCGCGCTTGACGATGTGTTCGAGCTTCAAGACCAGATCAACGCCAGCATCGTGACGGCCTTGCACCCCCATGTGCGACGGGCCGAGTTGGAACGCTCGCGCACGGCACCTGCACCCCATCCGCAAGCCTACGATCTGTGCCTGCAAGCCTTGCCCAGGCTGCAGCCGGGTTTGGGCAAATTAGCCTTGGACGAGGCGATGGCACTGGCGCAACGCGCCCTACAAATTGACCCAATGTTTGGCAGAGCCAAGGCCTTGGCGGCTACGGTGTGTATGGCACGTATTTTTGACGGCACTGGCAGCGCCCGCGACATCAGATCAGGCTTGCGTTATGCCGATGAGGCCTTGGCAACAACCCATGATGACCCCTTGATACTGAGCCTTGCCGGCTTGGCGCTGGGATTGCTAGGTTTCCGCGCATTTGGCCTTCGTTTGACAGGGTTTCGTTACGACGAAGCCGAGCACGCCATTCAACGCGCCTTGCACATCGGTCCCGGTCTGATGGATGTGCAGTATTGCGCGGGTACCCTCAAACCGTTCCTTGGTCAGGGCGATGCGTCGCTTGCGCATTTTGAGCAAGCCATGCGCATCAGCCCCCTGGATCCGTATCTGGGCAACATCCTTTGCGGCACCAGTGGGGCGCACCTGGTCTGTGGCAGGTACGCTGCAGCGCTGGCGGCGGCGCAGAAGGCGGCAGCCCACAGCCCCAACCTGGTGCTGGCGCATCGGTTGGCGGCAGTGGCACTCGGTTTCCTGGGCCGGATAGACGAAGCGAAGCTGGTCGCCCGGCGTTTTCTGGCGCTGTCGCCCACCTTTACCGTAAGAAAGTATGTGTGCGTGGTGCCTTACCGCGATGCCGAGATGCGCAACCGGGTTGCCAAGATTTACCGGGCCATTGGGGTGCCACGTTAGACTTCCCACCAGCGCACCCGCCCAGTCCGATGACCCCGACCCAACGCATCCTTTTTGACCATTTTGAAATTCTGCCTGCCAGGCGCCAAATACTGGCGGCTGGGCAATCCGTCGCACTGGGTGCAAGGGCGTTCGATTTGCTGCTGGTACTGATCGACCAGCGTGAGCGGGTGCTCGGCAAGGATGAGCTGGTAGAACGGGTGTGGCCCGGCATGGTGGTGGAAGAAAACAACCTCAGTGTGCAAGTCTCGGCTTTGCGCAAGGTGTTTGGCTCTGGCGCCATTGCCACCGTGGCGGGACGGGGTTACCGTTTTGTGCAGCCAGGGCTGGTGATTCAGAACCTGCCTGTGCCTGCAGTCCCGGATTCTGCGTTGCCGCTGCCGTTACCTTTAGCGTTGCCGTTACCGCCTTCGCCCAGTGCCACTACCGCCAACCTCAAACCATCGACACCGGTTTCAAGAGCGCCGGAGCGGCGCAGGGGGCTCAGCATGCCGGACGGCCACTTGGAACTGCCCGAAAAGCCCTCTATCGCCGTTTTGCCATTTGCCAACTTCAGCGACGACGCCGAACTGGAGCATTTCACGGATGGCCTGACCGAGGACATCACGACCGAGCTGTCTCGTTTTCGAAGTCTGTTTGTCATCGCCCGCAACTCGGCCTTTACCTTCAAAAACCGCCCGGCCGACGTGCGCACAGCGGCGCGCGAACTGGGGGTGCGCTACGTGCTCGAAGGCAGTGTGCGCCACGCCAACAAACGGATTCGTGTCACCGCGCAATTGATTGATGCGCTGAGCGGAAAACACATCTGGGCTGAAAAATTCGACCGTGTACTGGCAGACATTTTTGATGTACAGGAAGAGGTGACCCGTGCCATCGTGGGGGCGATTGCCCCGCAAATTGACCATGCCGAAGGCAATTGGGCCCGCAAATCGCGGCCTGAGAACTTGGCCGCCTATGGCTTGGCGCTTCGCGCCTGGGCGATTGCCAACGAGGAGATGCTTGACCCGGTCAGTGCGGGTCGTGACCTGGCTTACGCCCTGGCGCTGCAGGCGGTCAAGGCTGACCCCTCAACCGCACTTGCCTGGCGCGCCATCGCGCTGATCCAGTGGATACGGGTCTACTTCAATGCTGTACCGTCGAGAGAACAAGCGTTGGCTGAAGGCCTGGACGCCGCCAACCGCGCCATTTCGCTGGACGCAACTGACCACATCGCCATGAACTGGAAGGGTGTGTTGCTGGGGTTCGATGGCCAGGAAGACGCCGCCCTTGCCGCCCTGCGCGCCGCGCACGGCATCAACCGTAACCATGTCATTGGTTTAGGGTTTTTGGGCATGTATGAGGCCTGGGCTGGCAATAAAAACATCGGTGTTCACCGTGCGCTGGAGGCATTTCGCTTAAGCCCGCGAGACCCGAATCGGCACCACTTGCTCGTGCTCCTCAGCTTTACCTACTTTGCCAACCAGCAAGATGCTGACGCGCTCGAAATCGCTGAAATGGCCATGCACGAATTGCCCGGCAGACCCGTGCCCTACCTGTTGATGGCTTTGACCCAGGTCGGCACCGGGCAAGTGGCACTGGCCAAGGAATCGTTTTTAAAATTGCAAGCACTGGCCCCCGATTTGGCGAAGGCCCGCCTGGCCGGGCAATGGTTGACCACCAACCCGGTTTATCTCAAGCGAGCGATCACGTTTTTACGGGTCGCCGCCGGCCTGGAAAGCCCTGAAGCTGCGGATGCTTTGCGCTAGCAGAACTTTCAGCGCAATTAGCGTCACGGTGCCAGACCTTCAACACTGACCAGTCGCGCCGAACTGCATTCATCACGCACCGCCTTGAGCCCTTGGTAAACCGGCCCGTTGTAGGACGACTCCCAGGCCGCAACCGACGGAAACTCCAGAATGACGATGCGTCGCGGCTGCCAATTACCTTCATAGACTTTGTACGCCCCACCTTGCGCGAGGTAACGCGCACCCGCTGCATCAAGCGCTGGCTTCACGCCTTTCATGAAGTCCTGGTAGCGCGCCATATCGCGGATTTCAACGTCGAAAATTACGTAGGCACTCATGCGTTCCTCCTTGGTTTCGAGTTGACGTTATTCGATGACGCGATCAGCGCGCGTGAGCAGTTCCGGCGGAATCGTCACACCCAGTTCGCGGGCCGTCTTGAGACTGACCAAGAATTCTTGTCGGCTAACTTCCTCGAAAGGCGTATCCGCCGGCTTGGCTCCCTTGAGAATCTTGTCAACCACCAGCGGCATACGCGGATACGTGTCGTTGATGGTGGTGCCATAGGGCATCAAGACACCAGCGTCCGAGGCACCACCCCAAAACATGACGGGAATGCGGCGCGCCGTTGCGAGTTCAATGAGGCGTGCTCTGGTAAGGATAGTGACGGGCACCTCCATCACCACGATCACCTCTGCCTTTTCTGAAACGATGGCATCGAACGCTTCGGTCAAGTCTGGCGCAGGGCCGCGCAGCTTGAGGGTTTGCGGGCGGACATTCGCGATCGCTGCCGCTGCGATGTTGTCGCGCTCAATGGGCGCGAACCCACTCGCGTCTGCACCGGGAATGTCCGCATCACTCAAAAACGCGACGCGGGCAAGCTTTGGAAACACTTCTTTGAGGATTGCCAACTGTCGCGTCGCCCGCTGCGGATCATGGTTGGTGATGCCAGTGACGTTTCCGCCAGGGCGCGTGAGCGTTGCAGCGGCGCCGATGGCGACCGGATCAGCAACCAGCGCGGCCACGATGGGGATCGTTGTGGTGGCCTTGCGCGCCGCAGCAGTGGGTGGGCCACCATAGGTTGCGATGACATCAACGTTCATGGCAGCCAGTTCGACGGCAAAGCCCGGCAAGCGATCCAGCTTTCCCTCGGCGAAGCGCGGTTCGAACACGATATTCGCGCCCTCGACATAGCCCAAGCGCGCAAGTTCCCTCTTGAGCAATTCGAACTCTGGGCCGGGCACCCGGTTAAACAACGCGCCGACACGATAGACTTTCGCGGTTTGCTGGGTTTGCTGAGCTTGTGCCGTGCCAATGCTCAGGACAGTCGCCAATGCCGCGAAGGCTGCCAAAGTGAGTCGTTTCGCATTCATGATGTGCCTTTCGTTGCGTGACTACAAATCCAGCGGCAACACCGATGCCACCAATCCAGGATCATTTCGCCAAATTTCAGGGTCTGCATCGACGTACATTTCAATCAAAATACCGTCCGGGTCCCTGACGTAGATCGATTGACTCACTACGTGATCCCGGGTGCGGTCAAATGCGATGCCCAATGCGCGCAAGTGTGCGGCGTGCTGGCGGAGATGCTCCATACTGTCGCCAATTCTGAAAGCAACATGGGCAAGCCCAGAGCCCTCTGTGGCAATAGCGGTTCCCGGCGGGAGTTCGCTCAGCCCCAGGTCGTGATGGCTTTCGCCAAATGAAAGGAACACGATCTCGGCCCCCACAATTTTTTGTTCTGCCTCGCCGAGCCGTGCCACTTCGGTGATGCCCAGCATAGACTTGTAGAAAGGCACTGAGCGCGCCAGAGAAGACACGTTCAGCACCACGTGCCCGAGTTTTCTGCTGGTGGACGCAGACATGATCACTCCATTTTGATGTTGGCTTCAGTGATTACGGTGCGCCAGCGGGTCTGCTCGGATTTCAAATAGTCTCCCCACTCCTTGGGTGTGCTTCCTACGGGTGACGCCCCGTTTTTGGCAAAGAATTCGCGAAACGCTTGCGTCTGAACCGCCTTCACGCTGGCCTCGTTTAGCCGCTTCAACACGGGCGCTGGAATACCAGCCGGAGCCATCAGGCCAAACCACGCACGCATGTCGTACTCGGGATATTTGGCCTCAGCAAACGTGGGCACATCAGGAATCAGCGAAGAGCGTTGTTTGCTCGAAATTGCCAACGCGCGCAATTTGCCGGACTTGACATGATCGACCATCGTGATCAGCGGAAAAAACACCGCGTCTACGTTGCCCGCCAGCAAGTCGACCTGAAAGCCGGATGCGCCATACGGAACATGCGTGAGCTTCGTGCCGGTCAATTTTTGAAACCATTCGCCGCCAAGCTGCAAGAAAGATCCCACGCCAGTGCTCGCGTAAGTCAACTTGCCGGGTTTTGACTTCGCCAACGCGATGAACTCATCGAGGTTTTTGGCCGGCACATTTGAATTGACGTAGAGCACCCAGGGGTGTTCGCCCAACAGACTGATGGGCGCAAAGTCTTTGTCGATGTTGTAGATCGGGCGGTCAAAAAGTCTGGGGCTACTGGCCATGTTGGCTGGTTGAGCCAGCGCCAAGGTGTAACCGTCCGCGGGCGCTTTGCTCAACGCTTCCATGGCCAACATTTGCGCGAACCCCGGTTTGTTTTCAATCACCACCGGTTGCCCCAACTCAATGGCAAGCTGTGCAGCGAATTGCCGCGCTTCCACGTCCGGCCCGGCCCCCGCTGGCACACCGACCAGAATTTTGATCGGCTTGTCCGGGAAAGTTTGAGCGGCGGCGGGAAATGCCGCGCCGACAGCGGCTGTAACTGCGGCGATGGCGACCATTGAGAGAGAAGTTCTACGGTCCATTTGGTTCTCCAGTCAGGTTGACGATTCAGGGCTAGCCTGATCGCCAAGCGTCTGCTAGGCGATGAACCTAATGTGCGCCGCGAGGGTGTGCGCCGTCCTTAAAAAGTATTAAAGAATTGCTAAACGTTGCTAAATCGGAATGATGGGCTGCGCGGATGGGCGGGCTGTTGAATGACGGCTTAGGCCAGTTACGCCTGTCACTCGCCACCAGTGGATTGACAGTGCGCAGCAGACGCGATAGTATTTAGACCGTATTACAAGTGTTATTACTATTTTTGCACTTCAACATTCACACGGGCGCGTCATGCACACACTCAAACTGACTCAAATTGGCAACTCGGTTGGGGCCATCTTCCCCAAGGATCTATTGGCGCAAATGCGGCTCGAGAAAGGTGATGAGTTTTACGTAACCGATTCACCGGATGGCTTGCGCATCACCGTCCACAACCCAGAGTTTGAAGAGCAGATGCGAATTGGCAGGGAAATCATGAAAGAACGGCGGGCCGCGCTGCACGAGTTGGCCAAATGACCGCCTGGCGGTGGATTCACCGCGACGTCGTGGTGGCGATCCACGAAGCGCAACTGGCCGAACACGGTGGGAGCGCGGGTACAAGAGACGGAACCTTGCTTGATTCCGCCTTAGCCAAGCCATTGAATCAAGCCGCTTACGAAGACCCCGACGTAGCAGACCTTGCAGCAGCGTACGGCTACGGAATCTCGCGCAACCACCCGTTCGTCGACGGCAACAAACGAACGGCCTTTGTGGTGGCGGAACTCTTTCTTCGTCTGAATGGTTTTCGCCTGGATGCAAGCGATACGGATTGCGTGTTCACCATACTGAAAGTCGCCTCTGGCGAAATTACTGCGCCCGCCTTCGCCCAATGGCTGCGCGAACGCACCCGGCCTTCGCGTTGACGATTCCCACAACCCGATCAAAATCATGGGTCGAGCCAAAACCCCGGTCGTCGGCGCGTCTCGAAGTTTTTTGCTCAAGACTCTGATTCAAATCACATTTTTCTCATTTTTACCACAATTGTGGTAAATTTTTGTGATTTTGATCGAATTTCCGAAAATCTGAACCCCAGAGACCTCTAGATCTCGAATAATATAGATAGTTTGCTACTTTAAATATAGCACTTTAGCGCATCCGGCGAATCAACGACACCCCCTCAACTCACCACCCGCGCAAAGCTGAACTCCCCCGGCGAATGAATGGGATCCACGTCCACCGGGATAATGGATTTGGGCAAAAACTTGCCTTCCAGCAGCAGCTTGGACAGCGGGTTTTCAATGCGCTGCTGAATCGCCCGCTTCAGGGGGCGCGCGCCAAACACCGGGTCGAAACCGACCTTGGCCAGTTCTTTCAGCGCGGCGGGCGAGACTTCAAGCGTCAAGTCCATTTTGGCCAAACGCGCCTGCAGCACCTTGATTTGAATTGCGGCAATGCTCTCAATATGGCCAGCGTCCAGGCTGTGGAACACCACAGTTTCATCAATGCGGTTCAAAAACTCGGGTCGAAAATGGTTTTTCAGCTCGTCCATCACGGCGTCTTTCACCTCGTCGTATGGCTTGCCCACCATGGCCTGAATCATCTGACTGCCGATGTTGCTGGTCATCACGATCACGGTGTTTTTAAAGTCCACGGTGCGGCCTTGGCCGTCGGTCAGGCGGCCATCGTCCAGCACTTGCAGCAGCACGTTGAAGACATCAGGGTGCGCCTTTTCGACTTCGTCCAGCAGCAACACGCAGTAGGGTTTGCGGCGAACGGCTTCGGTCAAATAACCGCCCTCTTCGTAGCCCACGTAGCCAGGAGGCGCGCCAATCAGGCGGGCGACTGAGTGCTTCTCCATGAACTCGCTCATGTCGATGCGAACCAGGTGGTCTTCTGAATCAAACAAGAAGCCCGCCAGCGCCTTGCACAGCTCGGTTTTGCCCACGCCCGTGGGGCCAAGGAACAAAAAGCTGCCCGTGGGGCGGTTCGGGTCGCCCAAACCCGCGCGCGACCGGCGAATGGCATTGGCCACAGCGGTGATGGCCTCAGATTGCCCCACCACGCGCTGGTGCAGTTTGTCTTCCATTTGCAGCAGCTTGTCGCGCTCGCCTTGCAACATTTTGGCCACGGGAATGCCCGTAGCGCGGCTCACTACCTCGGCGATTTCTTCGGCACCCACCATGGTGCGAAGCAACTGAGGGCGCCCGCCGTCTTTGGCATTTTTGGCTTTTCCGGCTTCGGCGGTTTGGGCTTCTTTCAGCTGTTTTTCCAGCCCAGGCAACTTGCCATATTGCAGCTCGCCGACTTTGTTGAATTCGCCTTTGCGGGTCAATTCATCCATCGAGAAGCGAACCTTTTCAATCTCTTCCATGATGGTTTTGCTACCCTGCGCCTGCGCCTTTTCAGCCTTCCAGATTTCATCCAGGTCGGCAATTTCCTTTTGCAGGCTCTTGATCTCATCGTTGATCAATTCAAAGCGCTTTTTAGACGCATCGTCCTTCTCGCGCTTGACGGCTTCACGCTCAATTTGCAGCTGAATCAGGCGACGGTCCAGCTTGTCCATCACCTCAGGCTTGGAATCAAGCTCAATCTTGATTTTGGACGCCGCCTCGTCGATCAGGTCAATTGCCTTGTCGGGCAAAAAACGGTCGGTGATGTAGCGGTGGCTCAGTTCCGCCGCTGCCACAATGGCCGGGTCGGTGATCTGCACGCCGTGGTGGGTTTCGTAGCGGGCTTGCAAGCCCCGCAAAATCGCAATCGTCGCCTCCACAGTCGGCTCGCCTACCAAAATCTTCTGAAACCGACGCTCCAGCGCGGCGTCTTTTTCAATGTATTTGCGGTATTCATCCAGCGTGGTCGCACCCACGCAATGCAACTCGCCCCGGGCCAAAGCGGGTTTAAGCATGTTGCCTGCGTCCATTGCGCCTTCGGCCTTGCCAGCGCCGACCATGGTGTGTAATTCATCAATGAAAACAATGGTTTGGCCTTCGTCTTTAGCCAAGTCTTTCAACACGTTTTTCAGGCGCTCTTCAAATTCACCCCGAAACTTGGCGCCCGCCAACAGCGCCGCCATGTCGAGCGACAAAACGCGCTTGCCTTTGAGCGATTCGGGCACTTCACCGGCCACGATGCGCTGCGCCAAGCCTTCCACAATTGCGGTTTTTCCCACACCCGGCTCGCCAATCAGCACCGGGTTGTTTTTGGTGCGCCGTTGCAGCACCTGAATGGCGCGGCGGATCTCGTCGTCACGGCCAATCACCGGGTCCAGCTTGCCCATGCGGGCACGTTCGGTCAGGTCAATGCAGTACTTTTTGAGCGATTCGCGCTGGTCTTCGGCATCGGCGCTGTCGACGTTTTGTCCACCACGCACGGCATCAATCGCAGCCTCAAGTGACTTGCGGGTCAGGCCGTTGTCTTTGGCGATTTTGGCGATGTCTTGCTTGGTGTCGGTCAGGGCCAGCAGGAACAGCTCGCTGGCAATGAACTGGTCACCGCGTTTGATGGACTCCTTTTCAGACGCCTGTAGCAGCGACACCATGTCGCGCCCCACTTGCACCTGCTCGTGGCCCTGCACCTCGGGCAGCTTTTTCAGCGCGGCTTCGGCCGCCGCTGTCAATCCGACAAGGTTAACGCCCGCGCGTTGCAACAGCGCTTTGGGGCCATCGGCCTGGCGAAGCATGGCAAGCAGCACGTGGGCTGGCTCGATGAAGGCGTGATCTTGCCCCAGGGCCAGCGTTTGCGCATCGCCCAGGGCTTCCTGGAATTTGGTGGTTAGTTTGTCAGTTCTCATAGGGGCTATTTTGGGCGCAAGTCATGGTTTTCAAGCAAGCAACTTGTTGATGCAGATCAATGGCTTCTAAAATTCAACCATGCGCCTGCACCAACTGAACCTTCAATACGATCCCACCCAGGACCGCCTGCTTGTGCGCATCAGCACCACCGCCCAGGTCGAATTGCGGCTTTGGTTTACCCGGCGGCTGACCGTGGGGGTGATGCCCCTGTTGCGCAAACTGGTGGCTCAACAGACTGACAAGAGAGCGGCACTGAAAGCGCCAGGCGACGCTGTTGACCGGCCTGCCAACCCTAAAATTCGGGAGTTTTTGAGTGAAATTGAACGGGAAACCGCCCTCAAAAATTCGGATTTTGCGACGCCCTACAAAGAACCGCCTTCGAAACCCGGCGTTGACCCCAAAGGCGCTGCGCACGCAACAGATGACACGCTATTGGTCACAGAAATTGCCCTGACACCCCTTGACAACGCCCATTTGCGCATCAAATTCACGGGGAATTCAGGCCAATTTGCCCCTTCTGGTAAAAGCCAGGACGTTCAAATCGAGCTTGACGACAAACTGATGCACGGGTTTCTTCACCTGCTGGAGAAGGCCTACACCAACTCTCAATGGGCGCAAACCCCCACGCCACCTTTGGATGCTGAAGAGCTTAAGGACGCCGCAGCCACGACTCGACCGCAGTATTTGAATTAATTGGCAGGGTCGTTGCTGACATCCAAGCCCCAGCGGCGCAAAGCCACATCGTCGCTGACCCGCGCATCAACCCATTTGGCACCTTGTGCTGTTTGCTCCTTCTTCCAAAATGGCGCTTGGGTCTTCAAGTAGTCCATTAAAAATTCGCAGGCCTTGAAGCTCTCGCCCCGGTGCGCGGAAGTGACCGCCACCAACACAATTTGATCCAGTGGCTGCAACAAGCCAATGCGATGCACCACCCTTGCACCGAAAATATCAAATCGCCGATGCGTCTCGTCAATCATCGCCTCAATCGACGCCTCGGTCATGCCAGGGTAATGCTCCAGCTCCAATGAGCTGATGTCGCCTACCTCCGTGGCAAGCGTCGGGGCAAAATTTCCCGAAGGGCCGCCCCGAGGAAAATTAGGCCCTCCGGGGGGCAGCGCAGCACACGAAGTGGCAAGCGTGGGGGCCACATTACGGTCGCGGACGGTGCCGACAAAGCTACATACCGCCCCGACTCGTTTGTCGGCACTTCGCAAGGCATTGACCTCGGCAGACAAATCGAAATCTTGGGTTTGGATGAAAACGCGCTGAATTGACATGCCTGAATTGTGGCATTGTTGCCCAACAGAAATGCTAAGATGATCTCATGTCCCACCGTGTATCCCGCTCTTCTTTTGCGCCAACCAGCGCCATGATTGCGGGTGCGTGCGTCAGCAAATCCAAAAAACCGAAGCTCATCTGACCGGAGCTTAAGGTTCCGTCCTCAGATGAGCGATGGAACCTGTCAAGCTGTCAACTTGCTGCTCTCACACTGGTTTTCAACGCAATTTTGAATCGACGGTTTTTTAATCGGTCATGTCCCTTTGAGGAATGATGCATGCAAGCCCCTGCCGATAACCGCCCACAGCCCAGGCCCAATTTCAAATTTTCAGGCCTCTGGGTTCCCCTGATCACACCGTTTCACAAAGGCCTGATCGACCACGAGTCACTCAGCGCCTTGGTTAAACGGTACGCAAAAGACGGTGTCAGCGGCTTCGTGGTGTGCGGCTCCACTGGCGAAGCAGCTGCCTTAGATGATGCCGAGCAAATCGCCGTGCTGCAAACCGTCTTGCAGGCGTGCGGCGATTTGCCCGTGGTGATGGGTGTCTCGGGCTACAACCTGCCCAAAATGCAGGCCTGGGTCACGGTGCTGGCTGCGTGCAACATAGCCGGTCTGCTGGTGCCCGCGCCGCACTACATCCGCCCCTCGCAGGCGGGTCTGCAAGCCTGGTTCACGGCAATCGCCGACGCTACGCCCATGCCGCTGATCATTTACGACATTCCCTACCGTACGGGCGCAATCATCGATCTAGCCACGCTGATGAATCTGGCGGCGCATCCGCGCATCGTCGGCATCAAAGACTGTGGCGGTGATGCTGCCAAGACCCGCGCCCTGATCTCCGATGGCAGACTGGCCGTGCTGGCTGGCGACGACGCGCAAATTTTCACGACCGTCGCCCAAGGCGGCGCTGGAGCCATTGCAGCCAGTGCGCACATTCGCACCAACGAATTTGTCGAGGTGATTCGCCACCTGCGCGGCGGCGATTTAGTCCAAGCCCGCCAAGCATGGGAACCATTGCCAACGTTGATCGATGCGATGTTTGCCGAACCTAACCCAGCGTCGATTAAAGCGGCATTGGCGGTGCAGGGTTCGATTCAGAATGAGTTACGGTTGCCAATGATGGCGGCGCGGATCGCCTAGCACTCGCTAGACTTCTGGACTTACACCGTTTTCGCGGAAGCGTCTAGGCCTTTCTGACGCTACGCTACTGTTGGGTTTCCCCCAAAAAGCTAACCGCCTGTGACCGGCGGAAAGAACGCGACCTCGGCACTGTCCCACAGCACTGTGCCTTCATCGGCCATGGCTTGATTCATCGCAACACGAAGCGTTTTGCTGCGCGCCAAGGCCAGCGCATGCGAGCCACCACGGGCGATCAGCTCGTCTCGCAGCGCGGCCAAGGTGGGTGCCGACGTGGCGACAGATTCGCTGCCAACGCCAATGGTTTCACGAATCGAGGCGAAATATTTGACAGTGATTTTCATGGCTTCAAGACGATAGTTCTGAAAACGCAATGAACTGCACGATATCACCCACTGCGATGGGGTTGCCCGCCGGGTTGTCGACCACGCCATCGCCCCAAACGGCTGAGGTGAGCACACCTGAGCTTTGGTTGGGAAACAGATCCAAACCACCTTGCGCGTTGCGTCGAACCCGCAAAAACTCACGGCGCTTGTCGGCTTTGGGCCAACTAAAGTGCGCTGGCAAAGCAACAGATTTTGCAGTGACGCAAATTGCCCCTTGAAGTTTCAGAAGGAATGGACGCACCAACACCAGGAAAGTGATGAAGCTGGACACCGGGTTGCCAGGCAGCCCCATGAAATGCGCACCCCCAATGCGACCGTAGGCAAACGGCTTACCGGGTTTGATGGCGATTTGCCACAGGTTCAACTCGCCCAGGGCCTGCACAGCGGGTTTGATGTGGTCTTCTTCACCGACCGAGACACCCCCGCTGGTCAAAATCAGGTCATGGTGATCTGACGCTACGCGCAGGGCTTCGAGCGTGGCGTCCAGCCGATCTGGCACGATGCCCAAGTCGGTTACCACGCAGCCCAAGCGAATCAACAGCGCCCGCAAAAAAAATCGGTTGGAGTTGTAGATCGCGCCAGGCTTCATGTCACCAGGTGCCACGTCGCCTGGCATGACCAACTCATCGCCCGTGGAGAAAAGCGCGACACGCGGTTGGCGAGCCACTTGCAGGCGGTTCATGCCAACGCTGGCGGCCAGGCCTAAGCAGGCGGGGGTCAGCCGATCGCCTTTTGAGAGAACCACGGCCCCTTGTGTGACGTCTTCGCCAGCGCGTCGAATCCATTGACCCGGTTGCGCCAACACGTTCACCTTAACCTGATCGACACCGCCCGCCGAGCTCACCAGCGTGCAGTCTTCCTGCATCACGATGGCATCTGCACCTGCGGGCACCGGTGCGCCCGTGAAAATGCGCGCCGCCGTGCCGTTGTGCAAAGGGCTTCCACTCGCGCCCGCCGCAATGCGTTGGGACACGGGCAGCAAGGTGCCCAGCTCGGGTAAATCGGCACAGCGCAGCGCGTAACCGTCCATCGAGCTGTTGTCTTGCGGTGGCACCTGCAGAGCAGACACCACCTCTTGCGCAAGCACGCGGCCATCGGCATCGAAGGTTGAGATCTCGTCAACACCTGGCAACACCACCGCGTGCGCCAGCAGCTCAGCCAGCGCACTGTCCAGAGATTTCAAAGGCGGTCGTGCCGCAGGCACAGGCAGGCTCATCCGAAGGCTTCGGCGCGGTAGTCGAAGCGCATGGCGTTGGCCAATATCCAGTCTGCTACGGCTTGCGGGTTGTTTAGATCCAGCACTGGGCGCTGGGTGGGTTCAGGCAACTGATCTGGCGAGTCTGTTGCGATGGCGACGATGAAAGGGTCGTCCACGTAACGCGCACGCTTGCCTTCTGACGCGCGCCAAACCTCAATTTTCTGTAAATCGCTCTGTTTGAAACCTTCCACAATCACCCAGTCCACGCCGTCATACAGTTCGGCAATGAGCTGGTGCACGGTCAAGGCGGCGGGCTGCTCAAACTCGCGCATCAGCGCCAGACGGGTGTCGCTGGCCACCACCACTTCAAATGCTCCCGCCTCGCGGTGCCGCCAAGTGTCTTTGCCCGCATGGTCGATATTGAAGCTGTGGTGGGCGTGCTTGACCACAGACACCCGCTGCCCGCATGCTCGCAAGAGCGGAATCAGACGCTCTACCAAGGTGGTTTTGCCAGACCCTGAGAACCCCGCGATACCGATAACGTTCATTGAATTGTTTTTCCCCGGAATAAAGGCTGCGAATTGCGCAGCGTCATGGATCGCTATGACCAGAGCAGCAAGCCAGCCCTATTGGCAATGCTGGCTGATATAGGTTTTGATAGCTGCCACATTAGGCTGCATGCTGATGACCCGCTTGGGCAGGGCTTCTATGCCCTCAAACTGCGCAGGGCGACTGGGCTCACGGCCCAGCGCTTCGACAATGGTCGCTGCAAATTTGATGGGCAAGGCGGTTTCCAGAACAATCATGGGGGTACCCGCCTTCAAGTGTTGACGTGCCACCTTCAGGCCGTCAGCCGTGTGGGTGTCAACCATCACTCCATAGCGTGCAAAGGTGTCCCGAATGGTGGCCAGACGATCGGCATGGGTGCTTTTGCCGCTCACAAACCCATAGCGGGTGGCAGCATCGGCAAAGCTGGCATCGCCGCTCAAATCAAATCGCCCGGCTGATGACAGCGCATCCCCAAAAAGCGCCTGGGTCTTGGCGCCGTCGCGCCCCAGCAAATCGAACACGAAGCGCTCGAAATTGGAGGCCTTGGAGATGTCCATTGAAGGGCTGGAGGTTTCGTGCGTATCGCTGCTCCCCCGTACTCGGTAGGCGCCTGTGCGAAAGAACTCATCCAGCACGTCGTTTTCATTCGTAGCGACGATCAGTTTGTCGATGGGCAAGCCCATCATGCGTGCCACGTGACCTGCGCAGACGTTGCCAAAATTGCCACTGGGCACGGTGAAACTGACTTTTTGCGCGACAAAATTTTTCGACGGGCCGCCCCTAGAAAAATTAGCCCCCTCGGCGGGCAGCGCGCTACGCGAAGCGAGAAGCGTGGGGGCTTGAGTCACTTGGAAGTAACCTGCAAAGTAATACACCACCTGCGCCATCAGCCGGGCCCAATTGATGGAGTTGACCGTGCCAATTTTGAACTTGCGTTTGAAGTCCAGGTCGTTTGACACCGCTTTGACCATGTCCTGGCAATCGTCAAACACACCTTCAATCGCGATGTTATGAATGTTTTCGTCCAGCAGGCTGAACATCTGTGCCTGCTGAAACGGGCTCATGCGACCCGCAGGCGAAGTCATGAAAACGCGCACGCCCTTTTTGCCACGCATCGCATATTCAGCCGCGCTGCCGGTGTCGCCACTGGTGGCACCCAAAATATTGAGCTCTGCACCACGGCGGGCCAACTCGTATTCAAACAAATTGCCCAGCAATTGCATGGCCATGTCTTTGAAGGCGAGCGTGGGGCCGTTGGAGAGGCCTTGCAGATACAGGCCATCGTCCAGCTCTTTCAACGGCACAATTTCTGGCGTTCTAAAAACTTTTTCGGTGTACGTTTTGCGGCAAATGCTTTTCAAATCGGCCGCAGGAATGTCGTCAACATACAGCGACAGGATTTCAAACGCCAGGTCAGCGTAGCTCAGGCTGCGCCATTGTTCAAGCGTCTCTGGGCTGACCTGCGGATAGGTCTCTGGCAGGTACAAACCGCCATCAGGGGCCAGGCCCTCGAGTAGGATTTCGCAGAAGCGTTTGCGCGCCGATGCTGCTGGGTTTGCGGCGCGGGTGGAGAGGTAGCGCATTACGCCAACTCTTCCTTGCGAATCCGCACAATTGGCGCAAGTACCGTCGGCAAAGCCTGCATCAACGCCAAGGCGGCGTTCATGGTGCCTTCGCGGGTGTCGTGCGTGAGGAGGATCAAATCGGTTTGCGCGACCGCGAGGTCGCCTGCGGCTCCACCTTCGCCACCCACTTCATCCGCTTCGCGCTGCAAAACGGCATCGATGCTGATGCCTGCGTCCGCCAAAATACCAGTCACTTTAGCCAGTACGCCAGCTTCATCGGCCACATTCAGGCGCAGGTAATAGCTGGTCACGACATCGCTCATGGGCAGAATTGGCGTGTCACTCTTGGCTTGGTCAAAAGTGTGCGGCTGGAACGCCAAAGCAGGCACACGCTGGGCTTCGTTCGCGCCATGCAAACGTGTAATGTCCACCAGATCAGCAATCACCGCGCTGGCCGTGGGTTCAGAACCTGCTCCTTTGCCGTAATACAGTGTGGTGCCAACCGCATCGCCGTTCACGACGACCGCGTTCATGGCCCCTTCGACATTGGCAATCAATCGCTTGGCTGGAATCAAACTGGGGTGAACCCGCAACTCGATACCCTCTTTGCCGTTGGAGATGGCTCGCTTGGTGATGCCCAAAAGTTTGATGCGGTAGCCCAACTGTTCTGCATATTTGATGTCCACTGCGCCCAGGTTGGAGATGCCCTCAACGTAAGCTTTGTCAAACTGCACAGGAATGCCAAAGGCGATGGCCGACATCAAGGTGACTTTGTGTGCTGCGTCCACGCCTTCTATGTCAAAGGTGGGGTCGGCTTCGGCATAGCCCAGGGTTTGGGCTTTTTTGAGCACGGTGGCGAAGTCCAATCCCTTGTCCCGCATCTCGGACAAGATGAAATTGGTTGTGCCATTGATGATGCCTGCAATCCACTGAATGCGGTTGGCGGTCAGGCCTTCGCGCAGGGCTTTGATGATGGGAATGCCACCGGCCACCGCCGCTTCAAACGCCACCATCACGCCGCGCGCCTGAGCAGCCGCAAAAATTTCAGTCCCATGCACAGCCAGCAAGGCTTTGTTGGCTGTGACCACATGTTTGCCTGCGGCAATGGCTTCCATCACCAACTGCTTGGCAATGCCGTAGCCGCCAATCAACTCAATCACGATATCAATGTCGGGGTTGGCAATCACGGCGCGGGCATCACTCACGACCAGCACGCCGGGGCCGACAGCCGCACTGGCCCGCGCGACGTCAAGGTCTGCCACCATGGTGATGGCAATGCCCCGACCCGCTCTGCGCTGAATTTCAGTTTGATTGCGTTGCAAGACGTTGAAAACGCCGCTTCCGACGGTACCGATGCCCAGAAGGCCTACTTGAATGGGTTTCATTGAAAATTCAGAATTCAAAAAATGGGGAGTGCGCAGCGGAATCAAGCCCGGTTGGCCACCAGTTTGATGGCGCTCGGTTTGACGTCGGTGCCGTGGGCTTTGCGGTAGCTCTCCAAGAACCGCGCGATGCGGCCAATGGCTTCGCGCAGATCGTCTTCGTGCGGCAAAAACACAATGCGGAAGTGATCGGGTGACGGCCAATTGAAGCCCGTGCCTTGCACCAGCATGACACGGGTTTCTTTCAGCAAAGCCAAAAAGAACTCGCGGTCGTCTTGGATCGGGTAAACCTTGGGGTCCAGCTTGGGAAACATGTAAAGCGCGGCTTGCGGCTTGACACAGGTCACGCCCGGGATGGCTGTGATCAGCTCAAAGGCAAGGTCGCGCTGGCGACGCAGGCGGCCACCGTCACAGGTCAGGTCGTTGATACTTTGGTAACCACCCAGAGCGGTTTGAATTGCCCATTGGCCTGGCACGTTGGAACACAGCTTCATGTTGGACAGCATGTTCAGGCCTTCGATGTAATCGGTCGCCATCTTTTTGTCGCCCGACACCACCATCCAGCCTGCGCGGTAACCGCAGGAACGGTAGCTTTTGCTCAAGGAATTGAAGGTGAGGGTCAGCACGTCATGCGACAAAGACGCCAACGCCGTGTGCTCGATGCCGTCGTACAAAACTTTGTCGTACACCTCGTCCGCCAACACCACCAAGCCGTGCTCACGGGCCAAATCAACAATGCCGGCCAGCAACGCATCGGTGTACATCACACCGGTCGGGTTGTTGGGGTTAATCACCACGATCCCCTTGGTGCGGGGTGTAATTTTGGCGCGAATGTCGGCCAAATTGGGCATCCAGCCATTGGCCTCGTCGCACAGGTAATGCACGGGCGTGCCCCCCGACAAACTGGTGGCCGCTGTCCAAAGCGGATAGTCGGGCATGGGCAACAGCAGTTCGTCGCCATTATCCAAGAGCGCGTTGGTGGCCATGGTAATGAGCTCACTGGCACCGTTGCCCAGGTAAATGTCGTCCAACGTGACGCATGCAATGCCCTGCTTCTGGGTTTCATGCATCACGGCCTTGCGCGCTGCAAAAATGCCTTTGCTGTCAGAGTAACCGGCCGAATTGGGCAGGTTGCGAATCATGTCTTGCTGAATTTCCTCGGGCGCATCAAAACCAAACACCGCCAGGTTGCCCAGGTTGAGTTTGATGATTTTTTGGCCTTCGTCCTCCATCTTGCGGGCCGCATCCATGATGGGGCCGCGAATGTCATATAGCACGTTCGCCAATTTGGCAGATTTCTGAATGGTTTTCAAAGTGCCTCCCAAGGGGTGGAGATAGCGGAAAACCTATAATTTGACCACAGTTATGCAGGCTTTTACTGCACTGCAACAATCACATTGGACATTCTTTGCCGGGGCGGTAACCCAGCCGCCACGTCAACCCACGCGCAATTCGCATGAAAATTCAACCTGATAAATTCACTGTGCAGTCGATCACCGGCTATGGACCAGGCTGGGTCAGCGTCCAGGGCGAAAAGATTGAAAGCAGCATCGTGGTTAGCGCCAAGGGACAGCGAGTGCCCTGGCAATGCGCCACTTTTCAGGATTTAACCGCAGAGCATTTTTCGAAATTGGCCGACATGGCCCCTGAGCTGGTGATATTTGGCAGCGGCAAGTCAATTAAATTCCCCAATCCCAAGTTGCTCACGGCGCTGTATGCACGGCACATTGGCATGGAGACCATGGACACTTACGCAGCCTGCCGCACCTACAACATTTTGGCGGGCGAAGGACGGGACGTGGTGTTGGCGCTGCTGATTGATTCTGCCGTTTGATTTTGCCTTTTGATTTTGCAGATTGCCCGAGCGCCGACCCGACCTGAATTGCCCCAAGTTGGCAGGGTACAGGCTGAGCAGTGAACGGTTTGGCAATCGATCATCAATGTGCCTTTGACCTGAGAATCCGAGGGAAATTCAAGGTAAAATAGCGGGTTGCCGTGGTGCTTGGCCTGGGGTGCACACTCTTTTGGCCTTGTTCCATACCTGACACATTCTGCACAAGAGACTCAAGTTATATATGGCGATCGTTGTCAATAAACCCCTCCCCGAATTTGAAGCCAACGCCACCAGTGGCCTGAGGGTGTCCAACACCTCGCACCTAGGCAAAACCATGGTGCTGTATTTTTACCCCAAAGACAACACCCCTGGCTGCACCACCGAAGCCATGCAGTTTCGCGACAAGTACAAAGACTTTGTCAAAGCAGGCGCCAATGTGTTTGGCGTCTCGCGCGACAACATGAAATCGCATGACGAATTTAAAAGCAAGCTTGAATTGCCGTTTGAGTTGATTGCCGACACCGAAGAAAAAATGTGTCACATGTTTGGCGTGGTCAAAAACAAGATCATGTACGGCAAAAAGGTCAAAGGCATTGAGCGCAGCACCTTTTTAGTGGGCGCCGATGGGCTTTTGAAAGAGGAGTGGCGCGGTTTGAAGGTGCCAGGTCACATTGACGACGTGCTCAAGGCGGTTAAGGCGCTCAAAAAGGCGGCCTGATCCAAAGCGCTTTAACCCAGCAGCGAAAGCGAATCTAATTGAATAAAGGCGGCCCGAGCCGCCCGCTGTTGGATTTGCTGGAGGGGCCGATTCAAAGCCGATGCTGAAACCAGTGGCACAGGCAGGTCTCGTGAGCCAGTCACAGGGCTCATGCATAATGATTCTCATGCTTTTGAACCTGCCGATTAAAACGGCAACCGAATTCTTTCAACGTTTTCTGACCCTCTCATCAGAAGGCCGCCTGGGCTCTAGGCGGCCTTTTTGCTTTTCGTCCTGCGTATTTGCACTTTTCAGCACACTGTTCAGCCTCACCACGAGCCCAATTCCCCATGCCACTGCCCCCTCCCCCGTCTAAACGCGCCGCCCTGTTGACCCAAGCCGCCTACGATGCGCCTGCAAGGGCGGCTACCAAACCAGGCAAATCTGCCAAAGCGTCGGTTCACTCGCAAAATGACCGCACTGCCGACGAACGCACTGCAAGCGACCACCCTGCCGCCCGTCACGAGGTCGTTGCAGACCTGCCGGCCCGACCTGTGCCCTCATTCACCGCCGCCGCACCCCGTGCGGAATCACCAAACGCTGCGGCACGCGCAACTGCGATGTTTGACGCCGCGACCACATCTGAATCTGCCACGCCAGAACGGACGAACCGCCCGGCGGGCAAAGCCAAAAAGCTGCGATCAACAGGCCCGGGCAAACTTTTTGTTCTCGACACCAATGTGCTGATGCACGACCCAATGTGCCTGTTCCGCTTTGAGGAGCACGACATCTTTTTGCCGATGATCGTGTTGGAAGAACTGGATGGCCACAAGAAGGGCATGACCGAAGTGGCCCGCAACGCCCGCCAGACCAGCCGCAGCCTGGACGCGTTGGCGGGCTCCAACGGGGCCGACATCGGCGTGGGCTTGAAGCTAGACACCACGGGCCACCGCGAGGCCAAAGGCAAGTTGTATTTTCAGACCCAGACGCTGGACTACACCCTGCCCACCAGCCTGCCGCAGGGCAAGGCGGACAACCAAATTTTGGGTGTGGTGGACGCATTGCGCCAGCAGCAAGCCCCACGTGAAGTGGTGCTGGTGTCCAAAGACATCAACATGCGCGTTAAAGCCCGTGCGCTGGGCTTGGCTACGGACGACTACCAAAACGATAAAACCCTCGACGATGGCGACCTGCTTTACGCGGGTTCTTTGGCGTTGCCAGGCGATTTTTGGGCAACCCATGGCCAAACCGTGGAAAGCTGGCAGCAAGGTGCCCACACCTTTTACCGCATCACCGGGCCGATTGTTCCCAACTTGCTGGTCAACCAGTTTGTGTTTTTTGAGTCTCCGGGCGAGCCATCGCTGTATGCGCGGGTCACGGAAATTCGGGGCAAAACAGCGGTTTTCAAAACCCTGAAAGACTACAACCACCTGAAAAACGCCGTGTGGGGCGTGACCACCCGCAACCGCGAGCAGAACTTCGCGATGAATCTGCTGATGGATCCCGAAGTGGACTTTGTCACGCTGACCGGAACGGCAGGCTCCGGCAAAACGCTGATGGCGCTGGCCGCCGGACTGACGCAGGTTTTGGACGACCGCCGCTACACCGAAATCATCGTTACCCGTGCGACCGTGAGCGTGGGCGAAGACATTGGCTTTTTGCCAGGCACCGAAGAAGAAAAAATGGGCCCCTGGATGGGCGCTTTGGACGACAACCTGGAGGTGCTGGGCAAAAGCGACGCCGGTTCAGGCGAATGGGGCCGCGCCGCCACCAGCGAACTGATCCGAAGCCGCATCAAAATCAAGAGCATGAATTTCATGCGCGGGCGTACGTTTCTGACCAAGTACGTCATCATTGACGAAGCTCAAAACCTGACGCCCAAGCAGATGAAGACCTTGATCACCCGGGCTGGACCTGGCACCAAGATCGTTTGCATGGGCAACTTGGCGCAAATCGACACGCCGTACCTGACGGAAGGCTCGTCTGGTCTGACCTTCGCGGTGGATAAATTCAAGGGCTGGCCACATGGCGGGCACATCACGCTGGCACGTGGCGAACGCTCGCGGCTCGCCGATTTTGCGAGTGAAGTACTCTGAAGACTTGCTGTAGTCGTGGATGTGGTCGTGGCTGATGTCGTGGCGGCTGCCATTCTCATTGCGACATTTGCTACAATTAATATAGCAAACTATTCAACATATTCGTGAGCTAGAGGCCTATTTTATTGATAATTTGGCACTTTGGACGCCTTTTCATAGAAAAAGAACCTGCAGGTTCTTTTTCTAACAAAACGGCCCAAAATTGCCGAATCGCTGCTCGATGCAGATCAAGATCGATCAATAGTCGCCACCGGACCCGCTGGCCAAGCTTTCAAACTTGGTGATGTTACGCAGGAACGCCAATTTGACCGTGCCTGTTGGGCCATTGCGCTGCTTGGCGATGATGACCTCGGCCACACCGGGCTCTTTGCAGGCGTCTTTAGTGTAGTACTCGTCGCGGTAAATGAACATGATGATGTCGGCATCTTGCTCAATCGCACCCGACTCGCGCAGGTCGCTCATCATGGGGCGTTTGTCGGGGCGGGTTTCCACGCTGCGGTTCAACTGCGACAGCGCAATCACGGGGCATTTCAGCTCCTTGGCCAGCATTTTCAGGCCGCGCGAAATCTCGCCAATCTCAGTGGCACGATTTTCATCGTTGCCCGCGCTGCCACTCATCAATTGCAGGTAGTCCACTACGATCAAGCCCAACTGCCCGCATTGGCGCGCCAGGCGACGCGCATTGGCGCGCAACTCGCTGGACGTCAAACCCGCGCTTTCGTCGATATGCAAGGATATGTTGCGCAGTTTTTCAATCGACTCTGTCAGGCGCGGCCATTCTTCGTCGGTCAGCTTGCCAGTGCGCAGGTGGCTTTGGTCGATGCGGCCGATGGAGCCGACGATACGCACGGCAAGTTGCGCCGCGCCCATCTCCATCGAAAAAACTGCCACGGGCAGGCCTTCGTGCAGCGCCACATGCTCGGCAATGTTGATGGCCAAAGCGGTTTTTCCCATGGACGGGCGCGCGGCCAGCACGATCAAGTCGCCCGCCTGAAAGCCCGCCGTCATGCGGTCCAGGTCATAAAAACCACTAGGCACGCCGGTCACATCATTCGGGTTGTCGGCCATCTCCTGAACGCGGTCCAGCAGCGCCACGACCAACGAGTCCATGGCTTGAAAGCCCTGCTTCATGCGCGAACCTTGCTCGCCAATATTGAAGATTTTTTGCTCGGCCTGGTCCACAATGTCGGCCACTGGGCGGCCTTTGGGGTTGAAGGCGTCGGTTGAAATCTCATCGCTGGCGGTGACCAGCTTGCGCAAAATCGAGCGTTCGCGCACGATTTCGGCGTAGCGGCGGATGTTGCCGGCGCTGGGCACGTTCTGTGCCAGCGAGTTGAGGTACATCAGCCCGCCAGTTTCTTCGGCTTTGCCTTGGTTTTGCAGGTGCTCAAACACGGTGATCACGTCAGCAGGTTTGGTCGCATTGATCAGCGAGCCCACGGCGGCGTAAATCAGTCGGTGTTCGTAGCGGTAAAAGTCGCCGTCGGTCAGCAAATCACCCACCCGGTCCCAGGCGGCGTTGTCCAGCAGCAAACCGCCCAACACACTGGATTCAGCCTCAAGTGAATGCGGCGGAATGCGCAGTTGGGCGATTTGACGGTCTGGCGGAAATTCGTCAGGAACGGCAGAGAGAAAGGGGGAGATGACGGCAGACATGAAAAATATTTATGGTGAAGCGGCCATGCTACAAGTTACTCGACGGGCTGTCACTTGAAACGCTGTGAATAACCTGTTTGCTTCGTGTGGATTGTGACGGCGGCGCAAAATAAAAAGGCCGCTGAAAAATCAGCGGCCTTTCGTGAGGCTCCGGTCGGTCGGCGGAACCTCTGAAGAAGCGTAGCGAGCGGGATGAAGTTGTGCAGGAGGAGCGGAACTGTACTACCAGTACAGTGAGCACCGCAGTGCGCAAATTCGCCCGCGCAGTAGCTTTTTCAGCGGTTCCTAAGCGGTTTCGCCGTAAACCGAGACTGTGATGTCAACCACCACATCAGTGTGCAAAGCCACTGCGACCGTGCTTTCGCTAACGATCTTGATCGCGCCGTTAGGCATGCGAATTTGCGCTTTCACGACTTTGTAACCGGCTTTGACCAGCTCTTCAGCGATGTCAGCGTTGGTCACAGAACCGAACAAACGTCCATCAACACCCGCTTTTTGCGTGAGTTTGATGATTGTGCCGCCCAGTTTGGCACCCAAAGCCTGCATTTCAACGAGCTTGGCGGCAGCCGCTTTTTCAAGCTCAGCACGTTTGACTTCAAACTCTTGCTTGGCCGCAGCAGTGGCGCGACGAGCGCGGCCAGATGGGATCAGGAAGTTGCGGGCATAGCCGTCTTTGACCTTGACGATTTCGCCGAGGTTACCAAGGTTCACAACCTTGTCGAGCAGAATAATTTGCATGGTGAGAGTTCCTTAGATGCGGTGCTGGTCGCTGTAAGGCAGCATCGCGAGGAAACGCGCGCGCTTGATAGCGGTGTTGAGCTGACGCTGAAAAATGGCACGAGTACCCGTTAAACGCGCGGGAATGATTTTGCCGTTTTCGGCGATGAAATCACGCAAGGTGTCGATGTCTTTGTAGTCAATCTCTTCGACGCCAGTCACCGTGAAGCGGCAAAACCGCTTGCGCTTGAACAGCAGGTTTTGGGCGGGGCGCTTGGGGCGCTTGTCTTTGTTAAATTTCTTGAATGCGGGCATGAAAGCCTCCTAAAAATCAATTTTGCTAAATGTTGTTCAGATCCGTACTGGTCAGCTCAGAAACTTCTTTTTGATCAAGTTCCTGAATGTGCAATACAGCGCCTTTGCCGCTGCGACCGGAAGCCAGAAAACCTTCAAAGCGCCAGAGACTCCCAATGGCCTGTTTCACAAGCCGCTCTGCCATGGCGCCGAAAGCCACTGATTTCATCACCACTTTGACCTGTCTTGTCTGCCCTGCTTCGAGAATTTCTGACTCATGTTCCAGTGTCAGGTTCAGGGCGGGCAGTCCGGCTGGGGTGTAGCGCAAGGCCTCCACCAGAGCGATACGGGCAGTCAGAACGACGCGGTTGTCAGCAGTGCTCACTCCTTGGTCGAAAAAGCTATTGCCAACTGCCTATTGCCTGTCGCCGCGATCAGCACCACGGTCGCCGCCGCGGTCACCACCACGATCGCCACCAGCGTATTCCGCTTGGTTGGACTTGCGAGCATCTTCACGCTCAACCTGTTTCATCATGGAAGATGGGCCAGTGTCGGCTTTTTTCTTCAACACGGTCAGGTGACGCAAAACAGCATCGTTGAACTTGAAGGCATGCTCGAGTTCGGCCATCACAGGGTGATCGGCTTCGATGTTGACGCACAGGTAATGGGCTTTGGACAGCTTGTTGATCTGATAGATCAACTGGCGACGGCCCCAGTCCTCAACACGGTGCACCTTGCCACCGCCAGCGGTGATCATGCCCTTGTAGCGCTCCAGCATGGCTGGAACTTGTTCGCTCTGATCCGGATGGATCATGAGAATGATTTCATAATGACGCATTAAAACTCCTTGTGGATTGCCAGGTCAGGTGGAGCTTCTATTCGAAGGCAACTGCCTGGCGTGGATGAAAGCCACCCTCAGCGTCAGATGAGGTGCGGCAAGGGGAAAGCCCGTGATTATATGCTAAAGGCTGGCGGAACTTACTGATCCTGGCGCAACAGAGGCGCTTCCATGCCTTTTAAACCCGGTACTGCGCCACCGCGTGAGTGGCGGGCAAGCGGTCGTGGCCGAACAGTTTGCCGCGCAATGAGCGGCTGCTGGGGCCGGTGGCATAGCTGGTCTTGAAGGCGCCGCGTTCTTGCAGTTGTGGCACAACCAAGGCGATGAAGTCGTCAAAGCACTCGGGTACGACGGTGCGGGACAGGTTAAAGCCGTCCACATCAGCATCTTGGGCCCAAGCGATCATTTGGCTGGCAATGGCGTCTGCGCTGCCCACCCATGGTGCCTGGCGGCTGCCCATGACCATTTGCTCCAATAGCTTGCGCCGCGTCCACTGCGGACCAGCGGTTTGAGTCATGGCGGTGACGTTGGACACAATGGCCTGGGTTTTGCCAGTGTCAATGGGTTCGTCAATGTCGTACTTGTTGAAGTCAATTCCCATGGACGCTGCGGCATGCACCAAAGCGGCTTCTGAACTGGCGTAGCGCTGGTATTCGGCAAACTTCTCTTGCGCATCTTTGTCGGTTCGACCGGTGACGATGGTGGCACCTAAAAACATCTTGATGTCTGTGGGTGCGCGCCCATGGGCCACAGCTTGGTTGCGGATGCTGTCGACGATTTTCCTGACACCTGGCAGGCTTTGACCGTTCAGAAAAACGCATTCCGCATGCGTGGCTGCAAAGCGCGATCCACGTGGCGACGAACCCGCCTGGTACAGCACGGGTGTGCGCTGAAGGGACGGTTCGCTCAAATGCATGGCATCCACTTTGTACTGCGGGCCTTGGTGGTGAACCATGCGCACCTGGGCAGGGTCGGCGTACACGCCACTCGCCTTGTCGCGCAGCACCGCGCCATCGCTCCAACTGCCCTCCCACAGTTTGTAGACCAAAGCCATGTACTCGTCGGCTAAATCGTAGCGGTCATCATGGGCGGTTTGGCCAGTCAGACCCACAGCCCGTGCGGCACTGTCCAGATAGCCGGTGACGATGTTCCAGCCAATGCGCCCCTGCGTGAGGTGATCCAAAGTGGACATGCGCCGGGCGAATTGGTAGGGCGGCTCGTAGGTCAAATTGGCAGTCACGCCAAAACCCAAATGTTGCGTGGCGGCCGCCATCGCTGGAATCAGCAGCATGGGGTCGTTGACTGGCACTTGCACCGCCCCGCGCACAGCGGCATCTGGGCTGGCACCCAACACGTCGTACACGCCCAGCACGTCAGCAAAAAAAATACCGTCAAACAGACCTGCTTCAAGGCGGCGGGCGTAGTCTGTCCAGTAATGAATGTCCACATACCGGGCAGACTGGTCGCGTGGGTGCGTCCACAAACCCTGCTGAATATGGCCCACGCAGTTCATGTCGAAGGCGTTAAGGTGGATCTGCTTGGTCATATGCGCGATTGCCAGGTGGAGGAAGGATTTAGGGAAGGACTTGGGGTAAGACTCAGGGAATAATCTGGCCAATGACTCAGATTTTTGACGGCATCGCCGCCAGTAGACAGTCTGCGTAGGCTTGCCAACTGGTATCTTTGGCGATTTTCGGATTCGGCGCTTTCTGGTGTTCCTCTGCGTCTTTTGCATTTTTGGCAAGGGGCGCAAACACACCAGCAGGAGCCTGGTCTGCCACCCATTGGTGCTTGTTGGCGATGGCCAATGCCATGAAAGGCTCAAAACCGGCCTCCGTCACGGTGTTGGCGGCTTCACACATTTCTTCGGCACGGCGTTTGCCATGCTGTACCACCCGGCTGAAAAAATAGGCTCCCTGGGCTTGCCAGTCAATGCTGGGGAAGGTCTCCGCCAGCGTGGGCAACACGTGGTCTTCCACTCCATAGGCACGAGCTGTCGCGTAGCTTTCAATCACCAAGGCCTCGAGCCCTTTGATCATCACGCTGCGACACATTTTGATGGCACTGGCGACACCCAATTTGTCGCTGACGCACTTGGCGTCCATGCCCCACATATTGAGAACCGTGGCGAGTTCAGCGGCAACAACACCGCCCAGCAACATGGGCACCCGAATGCCGTAAGGTGGCACCGAGGTCATAATGCCCGCCTCCACATACCGCCCGCCCGCCGCGTCTATCAATTGGGCGGCACGTTGCTTGGTACCAGGGGACGCCGAATTCAAATCCAGAAAGACCGTGCCAGGCTTGATGTGGGCGGCAGTCTCTGTCGCCACTGCCAGCGTGTTGGACGCCGTGACGGCTGAAATAATCAAGTCCGCTCCATGGCACAGTTCGGACATGGACAAACAAATTTCAAGATCTGCCACAGCCGCATGGGCAATGGCATCGCCCCGCAACGCAGCTGATTCAAATTGAGTGTCCCACACGCTGGTTTGCGCAACCTGGGACTTAAGTCCACTGGCAAAGGTTTTGCCAACCTCGCCATAACCAATCATGCCGATGTGTTGAAATTTCAAGAAATTCTCCCGAACGGTGTTGGCAGCCTGCGGCAGGGCCGAACTGTTGAAACGGTTGTAACCAGGGAAGTTATTGAGTAGGAACCTTGGCGCGAACGATCACATCACCCCAACGCTTGATCTCGCTGCCCAAGAGCACGGCCGCCTGTTCGGGCGAGCTGGGGTTGGCCTCAACGTTCAAATCATGCAATTTTTTCTTGATGTCGGGGTTGTTCAGCACAGCCGCCACTTCTTTGTTCAAGCGGGCAATCACGTCTTTGGGGGTTTTGGCAGGTGCAGCGAGCGCATTCCAGCTAGAAGCCACAAAGCCTGGCAAACCGCTTTCTTTGGCGGTCGGAACGTCGGGCAACACCGCGGCACGTTTGTCTCCCGTGACGGCCAGGGCACGCAATGCTTTGGCATTGATTTGAGGCAGCACGGGTCCCAAAATTTCAAGCGCCGCATCGATTTGCCCCCCGCGCAAAGCCGTGATGACGGCAGGTGTGCCGTTGAACGGGACGATCTGCATGTCAGCCCCGGATGTCGTTTTGAACAATTCAGCTGCCAAATTTTGCGTGCTGCCAATGTTGATGCTGCCCAGATTGAGTTTGCCTGGGTTGGCCCGGGCGTAGGCCAATAGCTCGCCCAAAGTCTTGAATTTTGAATCAGCCGGGGTGATGATGGCGATGTCGAAGGTGCCCAAAATAGAGATTGGCGCGAAATCGCGTACCGTGTCGAAGGGCAACGACTTGAACAGGCCCGCACTGACCGCGGTGCCATTGGACATCAACAACAGGGTGTGACCGTCAGGCTCTGCCTTGGCCACCGTGTCGCCCGCCACCACACCGCCTGCCCCAGGCTTGTTGTCAATCACCACAGCCTGCCCAAGCGACTCGGCCAGCTTTGCAGCCACCGTTCGGGCGGTTAAATCTGCCACGCCACCCGCACCAAACGGCACCACAATTTTGAGAGGTTTGCTTGGAAACACTTGGGCCAGGGCAGGTTGCAAGGCAAGCACTGACCAAGCCAGAGCAGTCAACATTTTTTGGATTGTCATAGGATATCTTTGAGAGGTCATTTCATTTTAGAGGTTGAAGCCCCAGCCCCCTAAGTCGGCGACCGCCGCACCCGCACAGGCATCCGATTCGTAAGCAAGGGTAACAGCGCTTTGGTTCATATGACCCAGGGCTTCGAAAACGCGCACAAAACCCAGCTAAACGGTTGACGGGCTTACGCGCCAACGTCAGCATTCGCTCTACGTCACCTGATGTGACGGCCAGCCCAGGAAGGTGAAATCATGCCAACCAGTCCAAACCCGAGTGAAAACGAGCTCTTGAGCCCGCCCGCTGTGACCCAAGCCGACAGTGCAGACAGTGGGACTGCGTTGGCCGCCCTCAAAGCATCTGAGAGCGATGCGCTGTTTCAACGGCGGCGCGAGGTGCTTGGCCTGGGTCAGCTTTGCGGCCCGCCGACACAGAGCGCAATTGCAGAACTCAACTTGCCAAAGGTGGGCCTGGCACTGTCTGGCGGTGGAATTCGCAGCGCCACATTTGCCTTGGGCCTGTTGCGCGGCATGGCGCAAAGCCGCAGCCACGGTACCGGGACCACTGCGACGCAAAGCCAGGTCGATCTTGGTACGCCCAAAGGGCTGGCGTCCGCGGGTTTGCTAGGGCGTTTGGACTTTCTATCCAGCGTGTCGGGCGGCGGTTACACAGCAGCGATGTTTGGCCGCTTGGTGCATAGTTTTGGCCTGCACCGCGCTCAGGATTTATTGGCCCAAGCCAACTCGAGTGTGCTTGATTGGCTGCGCCGCAATGGCCGCTACCTGACGCCTGCAGGGTCACGCGATATAGGCATTGCCGTTGTGACTTTTTTGCGCGCCTGGATCGCGATCCACGCCGAGTTCATGATCGCGTGTCTGGCACTGGGTTTGGTGGTGACCGTCCCACACCTGTGGCAGCACACTTACCAATTGCTTGACCCCGTGGGTTGGGAGCAATGGCGCACACCGTGGTGGGCTTTGGCCATGGCTTTTTGGTTGGCGACCGCGCCGGGGCTGATCGCGGGCTATTGGTCGGCCCGGGACTCGTCCAGTGAAGCGACCCAGGCCACCCGAATCGACTACCGCGATGTCACCTTTCTGCTCGTCGCTGTGGTGTGCGCCTATCTATTGCTGCATGCGCTGGTGCTGGACAACACCATCGATCCTTTGCACCAAAGTTTGAACTGGCCGGCTGCGGGGGCGCTGGCATTGATTTCTCTGGTTTTGGGTCAACTGGCGGCGCGAGGCTGGTTGACATGGGGTAAAGGCTACACCGGGCTTCGGGTCGCCCAGCTGCGAAATTGGCTGACCCGCATGTTGCGCTGGGCGATGATGGGAGCCCTGATTTTGGGCAGTTTGGGGGCGCTGGACCGTTTGAGTTGGTGGTTGCTTGAAGAGTTTTTGACTGGGCGTGACTACCAACTGTTCTGGAGCAGTGTGGGGGCTGGGGGGATTGCGTTGGTCGCACTGCGCACGCTGATGCAACCTTTGCAAAAAATCGCCGCCGACTCCAATAACCAAGCGCGCAAATGGTTGCCGCAGCTACTTAATATTGTGAGCCTATTGGGCATGCTCGTCTTGGTGACCGCTTGGCTGGTGTTGCTGCAATGGTTTATTTTTGCGCCTGACCCCTTCAAAGCCTTGATCGGCGTGCCAGCGTGGACAAGGGCCGGCTTGTTGCTGGCAGTCTGGTTGACCTGGGTCGTGCTGACCGCTGGCAACGCGCAAATGGCCAACACTTCTTCGTTGCACAGCTTTTACCGCGCTCGTCTGACCCGCGCCTATTTGGCGGTCGGCAACCCGGAGCGGGGTTTCAACCAACCTGGCCAACAACACGACAGCGTGACCCAAGTGGTTGACGGGGACGACCTTCGCCTGCGAGATTACCGCCCCGAACTGAAGGGCGGGCCGATTCATTTGGTCAATACCTGCCTGAATCAGACCCGCGACGACCAAAGTGGTCTGTACAACGCGGATCGCAAAGGCACCGCAGTCACCGCAAGCTGGCGTGGCTTTGAAGTTGGCAAGGACGACTTCATCAAAGCCAAGTTTGATCTTGTCCGAAAGGGCGACTCCATCTTGAACCATGACCTTGGCACGCTGGGTCGTTGGGTCGCTGTGTCTGGGGCCGCTGCATCGCCAGGGGCCGGGGCGTACACCTCGCGTGGACTGGCCTTGCTGGTCTACTTTTTGGGAGTGCGCTTGGGCCACTGGATGCGCTCACCCAAGGAGGTGACGCCACTGAAGTGGTTGAGCCATTGGTCATGGAAGTGCATTCCAAAACCCATGATGCTGGCAAGCGAGGCGTCGGCCACCTTTTTTGGGAAAGAGCGACCCTGGTGGTACCTTTCAGACGGCGGCCACTTTGAAAATAGTGCCGTTTACCCCTTGCTCAAGCGCGAGGTGGACTTCATTGTCCTGTCAGACGCAAGTGGCGACGTTGACTATGACTATGGCGACATCGAAAACTTGGTGCGAAAGGCTCGTATTGACTTCTCGGCTGAGATCGACTTTTACAGCCGTTCCGAGGCCAGCAGCCTTTTTTCGCTCAGCAGCGCCGAGTTGACGGTTGTGTCACCCGAAGACCTGGCCAACAACCACTCTTGCAGGGGCGTGCTCCTCGCGCGCATCCGCTACCGCGAACGCGCTGGGCCGCCAGATGCTCAAGGCAGACCCGGCAAACCCTTCCGCCCTGAAGGTACGCTACTGGTCATCAAACCCAACCTGCATGACGCGCTGGACGTGGACCTATTAGCCTATGCGCAAAAGCACACTAGTTTTCCGCACGAGTCCACGGGCGACCAATCGTTTGATGAAGCCCAGTGGGAAAGCTACCACCGCTTGGGTGAAGACTTTGGTCGCGCCCTGCACGACAGCTGGCTCGCGCAATTGCCAGGTTGGCGCAGCACCGCGCGCCATCCTCTCAAAATTGCCGCGCGACTGGCATCGGCGAGGGACGCCGTACATTCACAAAAGACCGAGCCGCTTTGGCGCCGCAGCGCGAGGGCAGCCGCGATCGGTACGACCTTGGGATTGGGCGCATCAGGCACCGTGCTGCTGTCACTTTGGCAAATGATGGAGCAGCAGCAGCGAGAAACTGTGACCCAGCAAACCGCCCTGCGTGCCCGCTTCACAGAAGCCACCAAAGATCTTGAAAAGTCACTTGAATCAGTCAAGGACAGTTGCCCGGTCCTGACCAGACCGATGGTCACGCAAGCCATGCAAATGCTGGAGTTGCGTGGCATTCCCGCGCTCCAGAAAATTGACCAGCTGACGGTGACAGGTCTGGCTGAACGGGTCGAGAATTTGTGTCTTGCGAAACCGGACGTAGCGCTGGGTTGTGCGGAAACCAGGGCCCAAATTCAGCCCTTGTGTGTTCGCGCCCTGAGTTCCAAAGACACCTCGGCCATGAACTACTGGCAACCCTGCGGGTCAGCGCCACTGCAAGGCAAATCACCGGGCGCAAAAACACCACGCGAACTGCGACTTGAATGCCGCCAAGCGCTGGAAGCCAACACGGTGCGGGTGCCTGATTTCGTGAAGCGTTTGGTGACCAACGAACAAAATCGCGCCTCAGAATTGGCCCCGACCACAGCCGTTGGCAGTGACGCTATCGTCGAGTTAAAATCTGCGGATAAGGAGCCAGCTACCTCTGCAACTGGCACTGCAACAAGCCCTCCGAACACGGTCGCACAACCCAACATCGCAAACGACTTGGCAACCAGCCCAGCAGCACCTCCATCGACACTGAAGGCCTGCTTTCGCGACGGAGTTCGCACCACACTCTACATTCACATTTATGACGAAAGCTCGCGCACTCACACTCGAAAACTGCGCAAGGATTTGCAGGGTGAGCAATATTCGCCCGTGATTGTGGCGCCTGTCGAAAACGTCACCCGCAGCGCTGACCTTCGCCAGCAACGCAAGCCCGTCCCCTGGCCAAAACCAACCTTGTTGTTGCATGACCGAAACAACCCGCAAAGCCGCGAATGTGCCACGGCGATTGCAAATTACATTGGCGCACCCTGGGTGTTGCCAATGGCACCAGGCGCGCTAACGATAGAGAGTCGCACCGTGGTGCGCGACTTGCCAAGCTCCATGCAGTCGCAGCCCGGCGTGATTGAGCTTTGGCTGCCACCGACGGAAACCTCCTCACCCAATGTGGCCCAAGGGCGCGAGTATTCAGCCAATAGTTATTGAGCCATGCTGCACGAATCTTTTCACACCCGCAGCCTGATCGATCAGTCCTTGCGGGCCACACCCAGCAGACTGTCAAGCAGCGCTGGGTTGTCTTGCAAGCTGCGCGCGGTGCCCGAGTGCACCAGCGTGCCCCTGTCCAACACGGCAGCTGTGTCAGATATGGCCAAAATAGCCTGTGGATGTTGCTCAACAATAATCGCGCTCAAACCCTCTTCACGGGTGATGCGCCGAATTGCTTTCAGCAGTTCCTGAACGATGATGGGAGCCAAGCCCTCCAGTGGTTCATCCAGCAGCAGCAAGGTGGGGTTGAGCACCAGGGCCCTACCCACCGCCAGCATTTGCTGTTCACCGCCCGACAGTTGAGTCCCTAAGTTGCCTTTGCGCTCTGCCAGTCGGGGAAACATCTCATACACCCGCTCGGGGGTCCATTGCTTCGCAACCCGCCCTGCACGCGCAGGACGTGCCACCGACGTCAGGTTTTCATCAACCGTGAGCGACTTGAAAATATTGCGCTCCTGGGGCACCCAACCAATACCAGCGGCTGCCCGATCATGAGAAGGCATGGTGTGCAGCACCTTGCCACCCAAGGTCATACTGCCTGTATGCTGGCGAGTCGCACCGGCCAGCGTATTGATCAAAGTCGTTTTGCCTGTACCGTTGCGACCCAGCAAAGCCAGTGTCTGCCCCTCATGCAGAGTCAAAGTGATGTTAGTCAACACCACGGCCTCGCCATAGCCCGCGCTTAATTTGTCGATGGAAAGCAAAGTGGTCATGCAGGCGATTCCTCGGCATGCCCCAAATACACAGCCTTGACCTGCGGGTCGCTGGCAATTTGTTCAGGGTCGCCTTCGGTCAGCACGCCACCGTTCACCAAAACCGTCATTCTTGTTGCAAAACTGAAGACCAAATCCATGTCGTGCTCAATCAACAGCACCGACACATCAGACGGCAGCGCCGCCACCGTTTGCAACAGTTCTTCGCGCTCACCCGCCGGCACACCTGCCACTGGCTCGTCAAGCAACAGCACTCGGGGCTCGCAAGCCAAGGCGATGGCAATTTCCAGCAAACGACGTTTGCCGTAGGCCAGAACGTTGGTTTTCTGGTTCATGACCGAGGTCAAGTGAAACTGCTCCAGCAGAGCTTCACAGCGCTGGGTCACCTCATTGCCAGACCCCAAAGCCTGCCACCATCGAGCCCCAAGACCTTGGTGCTGAGAAATTGTCAGCGCCAAAGTTTCGAGCGGCGTCAACGTGTCAAACAGTTGGTTGATCTGAAAAGTACGCACCATGCCACGCGCAACCCGCAAGTGAGGGGCCAGACTTGAGATGTCCTGTCCGAGCAAGTGAATGCTGCCAGACGTCGGCTCCAACACGCCCGTCAACAAGTTGATTAGCGTGGTTTTTCCAGCGCCATTGGGGCCAATGAGCGCATGGCGCGCGCCTTTGAGCAGGTTGATGCTGACAGTGTCGGTCGCGGTGATGCCACCAAAACGTTTCACCAATTTTTGGCAACTCAAAACGACCTCGGGTGATTGCGGCGGGTTCACGGCTGACTCCTCTTGAACCAAGACTGCGGACGGACCAATCGCTCACGCCCCACCAGCGCCAAAATCACCAAAAACAGTCCAATCCAAAACGTCCAATACTGCGGGGTGAGGCTGGAAATCAAGTCCTGCATCAGCTTGAAAACGATGGCACCAGCCACGCCGCCATACAGCCAGCCTGTCCCGCCAATCACCAAAACCAACATCACGTCAGCGGAGCGGTGAAACTCAAAAACATCCAGTGATGCAAAACCTGTGGTTTGTGCCAACAAGGCACCCGCTGCGCCTGCCATGCCAGCCGCCACGGTGTAAATCACGGCAAGCCGCTGCGTGACCGGAATGCCGATTGCCGTGGCCCGAAGGCGGTTGTCACGAATGGCCTTGAGTGTCGCCCCAAAAGGTGAATTCACCAGTCGGCGCGACAAAACAAACATCAGCATCAGTACCAGAATTGAATACCAGGCGGCAGTCCGACCTGACAGATCAAATTCGAACTGCCCGAGCACCGGTGCCATGACCACACCTTGCAATCCATCGGCACCGCCTGTCAGCCAGTCAAGCTTGTTGGCAAGCTCCATCAAAATCAATCCGACACCCAGCGTGACCATCAGCCGCGTGAGGTCACTGCCCCGAATGATTGTCAAACTGCCAATGGCACCCAATACTGTGGCCACTGCGATTCCCACCGCCAAGCCAACCAGCGGGTCCGGCATGACATGCTTGGCAAACAGTGCTGCGCTGTAGGCCCCCATGCCAAAAAATGCCGCATGCCCCAATGACACAATGCCCGTGTAGCCAAGAATCAGATCCAGCGACACCGCAAACAGCGCAACGATGGCGATTTCGTTGATGATCAAGGCATGCTTTGACAGCAACCAAGGTGACGCCAAGGCCACTACCCACAATGCGAGTTCCCATGGCCTGTAACTTCCCGCAGCGCTCAACCGCTTCTGGATCTCGTTCATGCTTTGCCGCCTTGGCGCACAAAAAGACCTTGCGGACGCCAAATCAAAATCGCAATCATCAGGCAGTAAACAATGAAGGCCCCCAACTTGGGGATGTAGTACTTGCCCGCCACGTCAGCAATGCCAAGCAGCAACGCGGCTAAAAGCGGCCCGGTGATGCTGGACGTACCGCCGACTGCCACCACAATCAAAAAGTAGATCATGAACTTGAGCGGAAAGGTGGGGTCCAGTCCCAGCACCTCGGCACCCAAAGCGCCACCCAGCCCCGCCAGACCGGAGCCCACGGCAAAGGTGCTCAAAAACACCACGTTGACATTGATGCCTAAGCCAGCGGCCACCCTTTGATCGTCAACCGAGGCACGCAAACGGCTGCCAAATCGCGTCTTCGCCAGAACGTACTGCAGGCACAGTGTCAGCACCGCACACACCGCTACGATGAAGAGTCGATAGTGCCCCATACCGAGTGACCAGGACCCTTCACCAATTTCCGTGCGTCCCTTCAACCAATCGGGCAGTTGAATGATTTGCTGCGTTGACCCAATGAAATAGTCGCAACTTGCCACCGCCATGAAGGTCAATCCGATGGAAAAAAGCACTTGGTCCAAATGCGGCTTGCTGTACATGGAACGGTACAAGGTGCGCTCCAGCACCCCTCCGAGCAGCGCAGCACCCAAAAAGGCCAACGGCAGACACACCAGAAATGGCACGCCCAGACGCTGCATCAAAAGCACTGTGATGTAGCCCCCTACCATGGCGAAAGCGCCATGCGCCAAATTGATGAAATTCATCAACCCCATGGTGACGGCGAGGCCCACCGCCAAGATAAACAACAGCATGCCGTAGGCAATGCCGTCGAAGAGGATCGTGAGCATTTACTTGGTCTTGCCTGGATCTTTCACATCCTTGATCGTGTCAAATTCCACGTTATAGAGTTGTCCATCTTTTTTTTCGACTTTGCGGATGTAAATGTTGTGCACCACGTCCCGGGTTTGCGCATCGATGAACATAGGGCCGCGTGGGCTTTCAAATATCTGACCCTTCATCGCAGCCAGCAAAGCGTCGCCGGTTCCCCCTTTGGTGGCTTTGGCGGCTTCATAGATCACCCGCATGCCGTCGTAACCGCCCACTGCCATGAAGTTGGGACGTAGGTTGGGGTTGGCTTTTGAAAACGCGTCGACAAACTTTTTGTTAACCGCAGACGGGTGCGCTGTGGAATAGTGGTGCGAGGTGACAACACCCACAGCCACATCGCCCATAGCATTCAAAATGTCGTCATCCGTCACGTCGCCCGTGCCAATCAGCTTGATGCCCGCTTTGTCCAGCCCACGCTCAGCGAACTGCTTCATCAAGGCCGCGCCTGCGCCAGAGGGCACAAAAGCAAACACTGCATCGGGTTTGGCATCGCGAACTTTTTGCAAAAACGGTGCGAAATCAGGGTTGCGCAACGGCACTCGCAAAGACTCCGTAACTTGGCCGCCATTGAAAGTCAAACGGTCTTTGAAGAATTTTTCGGCGTCAATCCCTGGGCCGAAATCAGTGACCAAAGTCACAACTTTTTTGACGCCATTTTTAGGTGCCCAATCGGCAATGGCTACCGCGGCCTGGGGCAATGTGAAGCTGGTGCGAATGATGTAAGGCGACGCTTCGGTGATGCTGGACGTGGCAGCCGCCATCACAACCAGAGGCGTTTTGGATTGTGTGGCGATGGGCGCCGTGGCAAACGCCAACGGCGTCAAACCAAAACCTGCCAGCACATTGACTTTTTCGTTGACCACCAGTTCCTGCGCGATGCGCTTGGTCACATCAGGCGTGCCAGTGTCGTCCTTGACTATCAGTTCCACCTTTTTGCCACCCACGGTGTCGCCGTTTTGCGCCATGTAAAGGCGCGCAGCCGCTTCAATCTGCTTTCCGGTTGAGGCAAATGGCCCCGTCATGGGCAAGATCAAACCGATCTTGAATTTATTGTCTTGGGCGAAAGCGCCCCCACTGACCAAAGTGGCGATCGTGGCCACCAACGCGGCTTGAACTAGAACTCGTTTTTTCATGAAAGTCTCCAGGTAGGTATAAATTTCTTAAAGGTCAATTGTCAACAAAAATCAGCTCAAAATCAGGCACAGCCAAAGTTCACTATGCCTCAACTCGGTAAGCAGAATCGAGGGTAATTTCCCCTACAACGCGGGAGACGCACACGCAAATGCGCTGGTTCCCAAGCTTCTCTTCATCGCTCAAAAATACATCGCGGTGGTCGATTTCTCCGTCCACGGCCAGCACATCCATTGCACACAGCCCACATTCGCCGCGACGGCAATCGAACAAGGCTTGTACTCCCTCCATTTCCAGCGCGTCGAGCAAACCACAGTCGGCGGGCACGGTGATGTCGATCTGGTGGCGTGGCACCTTCAGGCGAAAAGCCTGGGGCGCAAAACGGCCGCTGCTGCCAAAAGTTTCGTAACGCAAATCGGGGGCCAATCGCCCGGCTTTGGCCCAGGCCCGGCGGGCAGAATCCAGCATGGGGACGGGTCCACACACATACATTTGAGCGCCTGCGGGCAGCTTTGCAATTTCGACATCAAAGTCAATGAATTCGCCGCGCTCTGCCAACGCCGTAGACAGGCTCTCATTCAGCGCCACCTGAAGCATCGGCAAAAAAGCCAGCTCGGCCTCAGACCGGGCACCAAACACCATTTTGACGAGGGCACCTCGTTGGGTCAGGGCCTGCGCCATGCCAAGCATGGGCGTCACGCCAATGCCACCCGCCACAAGCAAGTAGGCAGGCGCCGTCAAATCCAAAGGAAAGTGATTTTGCGGCTCTGTGATGGGCAGACGGTCGCCCACACCCAATTGCCACATGGCCAAGGAGCCACCGCGTCCATCGTCCAGCCGTTTAACGGCAATTCGGTAAAACTCCCCATCGGGCTGCCCGATCAAGGAGTACGAACGCGTGTGCGGTTTGGCAGCCGCGCCCTGCCCCACCAAGACCTGAACTTGCAGGTGACCTCCTGGCGCTTGGGACATCACACCACCAACGGGCCGAAGGGTGAACTCGCGCACCGTGGGGGTGACATCGCGAATTGCGTGAACTTGGGCTTGCGCCCAGGTTTGAGTGCTCTTCATGGTGAGTCTTTTGAAATTTTCACCTGGGTCTAACTTCTTTTGCGAATCAAACGCACGCCAGGCATTTGATCGAGGTTTTGACCGATGACAGCCTCGCGCAGATTGCGTTGGGCCAGCCGCGAGTGTTCGCGCATCAGGCTCTCGGCTCGCGCACCCTCACGCCGCTCAATCGCGTCTAAAACCTGCCAGTGCTGGTCCTGCGCGACGATCAACATGTCGCGCGCTTTGGGCGCATTGGCCTGAACCACCACAAACCCTGACGGCGATGCAAAGGGCAAGGCGCAAACGCGCTCAAGCTCTTTGGCGATCACGGCGCTGCCGGACATTTCACTGAGCAGCGCATGATATTTTTCATTCAGTGTGACGTAAGCGCCCAGGGCTTCGTCATTCAGCGCCGGCTCACCCAGCACAGCGTCAATGGCGAGCAAAGTTTCTCGCGCTTCGGCCAGCAACACAGGCGCTGCGCTGCGTTCGGCGGTCAAGCGTGCAGACAGTCCTTCCAGGGTGCCGCGCAGCTCAATGGCCTCAGACACATCGCGCTCTGAAAACGTCTTGACGGCGTAGCCCCCATTCGGCAGCGCATCCAGCAGACCTTCTTGCTCCAAGCGCACCAGCGCCGCCCGAATCGGTGTGCGGGAAAAGCCTAACTTTTCGACCACCGACAATTCGGCAATGCGCGCGCCGCCCGGCAATTCACCGCTGAAAATCATCTCTCGCAGTCGCAATTGGGCCTTCAACTGCACGCTAGCGGCTACCTCAGTAAAGCCTGCAAGTGGCAACTTGACGGAAAACACCATGTCGTTCAAGCGGTTTGGCGAATTGGAATCACGCTGTTCCCTGCCGATTCTTTGGCGACCAAGCCGTCGATCAAGCGCCTTGCCCACATGGAGCCTGCGTCAATGTTGAGGTTGTAAAACTTGTGATCAGGGTGGTCTTCCATCGCCTTTTGCTGGGCCTCGAGAACATGCTCGTCCTCTCTGAAAATATTCGCAACGCCTTCACGCAACTGGTGCGTCAAACGCTGCTCTCCCAGGCAGTAATTGCGCGCAAACGCCCAAAAGTACAGGCAAGTGCTGTCAGTCTCAGGCGTGATGGTGTTAAGCACATAGCCATTCACACCGCGTGACCGCTGGCTTGTCGTGCGGTCACCCGCGTTGCCCCCGGCCGGAATGGCTCCGGTTCCGGTTTCTGCTACGCCCACGTCAATGTTCACGGTGCAGGGCGCTTCAAATTTGATGATTTGCCAGCGGTCTACTGGGCCTTGGTAGCCTAACGCGTGTTCAATTTGCCCAGCCCAAAATGGCGGTGCTTCGATGTTTTCCATCCAACGCGTCACTGTGGCGGTTCTGTCACCGTGGGTTGCTACAAACGGCGCTTCGGCCACGGCCTGCTGGCCAATGCTGGAGCCATGCACGAAAGTTTCGTGCGTCAAGTCCATCAGGTTGTCAACCACCAGGCGGTAGTCACAGTTGACGCGAATCATCTTGCCGTCGCCCGCCCACGCCGGGTCGTCGTTCCAGTGCATGTCGGGGATCAAAGCCGGGTCGGCCTTGCCCGGATCGCCTGGCCAAACCCAAACAAATCGATATTTCTCCACCACCGGAAAACTGCGCACACAGGCAGATGGGTTCAGTGTCTCCTGGCTTGGCATGTGGGTGCAACGGCCCTGTGCGTTGTAGACCAGCCCGTGGTAGCCGCAAGTCACCTCATCGCCCTTCAAGTGACCCAAACTCAGGGGCATGAGGCGATGCCAGCACGCGTCTTCAAGTGCCGCCACGGTGCCATCAAGTTTGCGGAATATCACGATTTTTTGGTTGCACAAAGTTCGCGGCATCAGCGTGCGACCGACCTCCACGTCGTAAGCGGCGGCGTACCAGGCATTGAGTGGAAACGTGGATTTTGACGGCTTCATGAATACGAATTGTATACATTGAAACTGAAATTTAACTATTTTTTGGCCGAAAATCAGCTTTTCAAACGTTTCTGTATTCATCAAATCAAATTTTGATGCATTAACATGGCCGTGAAATCACACAAACCAACGGAAGAACACCATGACCCAGCTCCCCGCACGCTACGACCATGTCGGCAGCTTTTTGCGTCCCAAATTTCTGCTGGAGGCGCGCGAGCAAGCTGCCAAAGGCAGCATCACACCCGAACAATTGCGCCTGGTTGAGGACAAGGCCATTGCTGAAATCGTCAAATTCCAAGAAGACGTGGGTCTGAAAAGCATCACCGATGGCGAGTTTCGCCGCACCTACTTTCACACTGACTTTCTGGCCCAGTTGGGCGGCGTGGAAGTGGGGATTCCGTTCACGGTGAAACGGCCCGACGGCAGCGAGGAGTTGGCCCCACCGGTGATGAAAGTCGTGGACAAAGTTCGGCATGCCAAAAACATCCAATTGGCGGATTTTCAGTTTTTAAAATCCCAAGTCACTGCAGGCCTCACGCCCAAGGTCACGATTCCGTCGCCCACCATGTTGCATTTTCGGGGCGGGCGTGCAGGCATTAGCAAGCAGCATTACCCAGAGCTGGACCCCGATTTTTACCAGGACGTTGCCAATGCCTATGGCGACGAACTGCGTTCGCTGGCCGCTGCCGGGTGCAACTACGTGCAGATGGACGACACCAACCTGGCCTACCTGTGCGATGAAAAAATGCGCGAAGCCGCACGCCAGCGGGGTGATGACCCCAACGAGCTGCCGCACCGCTATGCCAAGTTCATCAACTTGGTGGTGGCGCAAAAACCTGCGAGCATGACCCTGGCCATGCACTTGTGCCGTGGCAACTTCAAAAGCACGCACGCGGCCAGCGGCAACTACGAACCCGTCGCCGAAGCCCTGCTCAAGGAAATGAACATCGACGCCTATTTCATGGAATACGACGACGACCGCAGCGGCGACTTCAAGCCCCTGCGTTACCTGTCCAAAGGCAAAACTGTGGTGCTGGGATTGGTGACCACCAAGTTTGGCGCAATGGAGAGCAAAGACGACCTGAAACGCCGCATTGACGAAGCCTCGCGCTACGCGCCGATGGACCAGTTGGCGCTGTCACCTCAGTGCGGCTTTTCCAGCACGGTGCATGGCAACGACATTGCCGTGGAAGCACAGCGCGCCAAGTTGCGTCTGGTGATTGAAACCGCACAGGAAGTTTGGGGCTAAAGCGCCTGGGGGGTGGCAGGCTTAACCAGAATGGGCTGGGCCGGTCTCGGCTGATTGCTTGGAAAATTTGTCCAATTCAGCCCAACTTAAATGCTATTATATATATAGCAATCTATTGATATAATTCGGGAGCTAGATGCCAATTTTATTAACAAATTGGCATTTTTTTACCTGATGGAAATACTTGATATCACCGGCGATATCACTTTGATTTTTTCGACCTAATACTTGCAGCTTGCTACCATGGGTGTCACCCACCAACAGCCATGGAGACAAACTGCCGTGAACCCATCCATCACCCGCCAAACTTTGGGCGACTTGTTGCGGCGCACCGCCCAGCGCGATCCCCACAAACTGGCCATTCGCTGTGGATCGACCGACTGGACTTACCGCGGATTTGATGATGTATGCAACCGTTTTGCAGCGGGGCTTGCAAGCTTGGGCGTGGGTGTGGGCGACCGCGTGGCGGTTTTGGCACGCAATTCGCACGGTTTTGCGGCATTGCGTTTTGCCGTCGCGCGCCTAGGAGCTGTGCTGGTGCCGATCAACTTCATGCTCAACAGCGTTGAGGCGCATTTCATACTCGACCACTCTGAATCCAAGTTGCTGTGCACCGACTCAGGCCTTGCCGATTTAGCCCGCAGCGCCAGTGCTGGCACGGCGGTGCAACAGCTTGTCTGGCTGCCCAGCGAAGACGCAAGCAGCCCGCCGCCCAGCATGGTCACTTTTGATGCGTTACTGCAACACGGCAGCGCCCTGCCCGATGTCGATTTGAATGGCGCCATGCTGGCCCAGATCATTTACACCAGCGGCACAGAGTCGCGTCCCAAGGGGGCCATGTTGAGCCACAATGCGGTGATTTCAGAGTACGTCACCTGCTTGGTGGATGTGGAAATCACACACAAAGACGTGATGCTGCACGCCTTGCCGCTGTACCACTGCGCGCAGCTTGACGTGTTTTTTGGGCCTTGTGTGTACGTAGGCGCCAGCAACGTCATCACAGGCAAGCCCACAGCAGACAATTTGCTGGCGCTATTGGCCGGGCAAAAGATCAACTCCTTCTTTGCTCCGCCCACGGTCTGGATTTCATTGCTGCGGGCTGCTCAGTTTGACACCACAGATTTGTCGCAATTGCGCAAAGGCTACTACGGCGCGTCCATCATGCCGGTTGAGGTTCTGAAAGAAATTCAGGCCCGCTTGCCCCAAGTTCGGCTGTGGAATCTCTACGGTCAAACGGAAATTGCGCCTATGGCAACCGTGTTGCGACCCGAGGATCAGTTGCGCAAAGCGGGATCGGCTGGCAAGCAGGTGTTGAATGTCGAAACCCGCATCGTCGATGACCTGATGAACGACGTGGCGGTGGGGGAAATTGGTGAAATTGTGCACCGCTCGCCTCAATTGCTCTCGGGCTATTTCAAGGACGAAGAAAAGACCCGCGCCGCATTTGAAGGCGGCTGGTTTCACAGCGGCGATTTGGGCGTGATTGACGATGAAGGCTTCATCACCGTGGTGGATCGCAAGAAGGACATGATCAAAACAGGCGGAGAAAACGTCGCCAGCCGTGAAGTTGAAGAAGCGCTTTATGGCATTGCAGGCGTGTCAGAAGCGGCCGTGATCGGGTTGCCAGACCCCCGCTGGATCGAAGCTGTCACGGCGATCGTCGTGGCAAAGCCGGGGCACACGCTGGTTGAAAAAGATGTACTGGTCGCGCTGGCCCAGAAGTTGGCGCACTTCAAGGTGCCCAAACGCATTATTTTTACCGACACTTTGCCCAAGAATCCCAGCGGCAAGTTGCTGAAACGCGAGCTCAGATTGAAATACCAGGCGCAGGTTCAAACTGAATTGAAAACTTAAGCAAGGGCGCACGAGGTCGCTAGTTGGCCTTAGCTGGCGCTAGGTGGCGCTAGGCGGCGTTACGGTTGATGGGCTGACTTTGGATGCATTCGAGATCACCAGTGCAATGCCCAGCAGAATAGCCAAGGTGGCGCCTGCGAGCCGCCAGGTCAGAGGCTCTCCGATCAAAACCACCCCGCCCAGCGCGGCGATCACTGGCACGCTCAGTTGCACAGTTGCGGCATTGCTGGTTTTTAAATAGGGCAGCACTTTGTACCAAACGGCGTAGCCCACACCCGATGTGACTGCACCGGACAACACCGCGTACACAAAGCCACCCTGGCTGATGGACTGCGAATTGATCATCAGCAGGCTGGCCCCCAGCGTGAAAGGTAGCGTTCGTAAAAAATTGCCCGCCGTTACCGCCAGCGGATTGGCCACGCCTTTGCCGCGCAGCGAGTAAACCCCCCACGCCACCCCAGCACCCAGCATGGACAAGGCACTCAAAAACGGTGGCGCTGCCAGGCCCGGCAACAAAAGCGCCACCAGCCCGGCCATCGCTAAAGCGAACCCAGCCAGCCGGATGCCCGTCAGGAGTTCGCCTTGCACCATGCCCCAGCCGATCATGGTGGCCTGCACCGCTCCAAACAGCAGCAGCGCCCCAGTGCCTGCTGGCAAGCGCATGTAGGCGACCGAAAAACCAATGGCGTAGCCGAAGAGCGCCAGCGCCGACACCCAGTTGCCGCCCCCCTTGCCCTTGCCTGGTTTGAACCCGCTGACCCCACAAAGCAAGCAGAGCATCAGGCTGGCAGACACGAGCCGGACAGTGGTGAAACTGGCCGCGTCCATGCCGGTGTGCAAAAGCGCCATGCGGCACAACAGCGAATTGCCCGCAAATGCGAGCAGGGCAATGGTGGTCAAAAGTAAGAGTTGGGGACGCTGCATGGGGTGAAGAGTCAGCCAAACAAGGGTTCGAAATGAAGGCGATTTGTCACCCGGCGGGTCAGCGTTTCGCGGTGGACAGGGGCCAAAGCGGCCAACCTCGCATCGGCCTGGCGCATGGTGCCCATCAGATGGTCGGCCTGCGCACAAAATGCAATGCGGTTGCTGCTGGCATCGGTCAGCACGGACCAAACGCCACCGTCAAAGGCCTTGCCCAACCGTGCCAATACGGGCTGGCACTGAGCGAGTTCGCTGTCCAGGTTGACCACCAGCACACCCCGCGGCGACAAAAGCGAACGGCAGGCCTGAAAAAATACCGCGCTGCTGATGGCGGCGGGCGCACCATCAAAGTGAAATGCGTCCAGCAACACGGTGTCGTACTGGGCGTTTGACTTCACCGCGTTGTGCACAAACACAGCACCATCTGCCAGCAGCACCCTGAAGCGCATGCTGTCGGGTGGCAACAAAAAGCGCTCGCGCAGGGCGACAACATGCGGATTGATCTCAAGGGCGGTAATGTCAGCGTTTGGCAGAGTCTTGTGACAGTACTTTGCCAAGGAACCACCACCCAAACCAATGATCAGCACCGACTTTGGCTGGGCGTTGAACAGCAAACAGCGCATCATGGTGCGGGTGTATTCCAGCTCCAGCACGTTGGGGTCAGCCACGCGCATGGCGCTTTGGACCGTCGCCATGTCAAAACGAAGCTGCAAGCAGCCCGCGGTCTCATCGACAAATGGGCGCATGCCAGCAGGGTCTTGCTGCGTCACGAAATCCAGCGGCAGGGGGGCAAAGCTTGGGTTCATGCGGTACAGTGATCTTAGTGCGATTTTCATTCAAAAGGACTCAACACATGTCAGACTTTTCAACCAGCGGCCTGCAACTTCGATCGCTGATCAAACCCACTGGTGAGCTGGAGCTGTCGCTGGCTGTGGTCGATACACCCAATCCTGTTGACGACGAGGTGCTGATTCGCGTTGAGGCAACGCCCATCAACCCGTCTGACATTGGCTTGCTGTTTGGCCCTGCTGACATGGCCGCCGCTACTTATTCAGGCTCCGCTGCGCAGCCCATCGTGACCGCGCCCGTGCCCGAGCGGGCCATGAAAGCGATGGCTGGGCGCATGGGGCAATCCCTTGCGGTGGGTAACGAAGGGGCTGGCACGGTGGTGGCCGCTGGGCCATCGCCCAAAGCGCAGGTCTTGTTGGGCAAAAAGGTGTCGGTGATTGCAGGCGCCATGTACGCGCAGTTTCGCATTGCCAAGGCCAACGCCTGCCTGGTGCTACCGTCGGATGCCACTGCCGCTGATGGCGCATCGTGTTACGTCAACCCGCTGACCGCCTTAGGGTTTGTTGAAACCATGAAGCTTGAAAAGCACAGCGCTTTGGTGCACACCGCGGCCGCGTCCAATCTGGGGCAAATGCTGTTAAAGATTTGCCAGAAGGACGGCATCAATCTGGTCAACATTGTGCGCAAACCCGAGCAAGAAGCCCTGCTGCGGGGCCTGGGTGCCCAATGGGTTTGCAACGCCAGGTCGCCCAGCTTCATGGACGATCTGACTCAGGCTTTGGTCGAAACCGGTGCCACTTTGGCGTTTGACGCAACCGGCGGCGGCAAGCTGGCGGGACAAATTTTGACCTGCATGGAGGCCGCCCTGAACCGCACCGCCAAAGAATACAGCCGCTATGGCTCACCCATTCACAAGCAGGTGTACCTTTATGGCAACCTCGACATGGCACCCACCGAATTCAACCGCGCCTTTGGCATGGCTTGGGGCGTTGGCGGCTGGCTGGTGTTTCCGTTCTTGGTTAAGTTGTCGGCTGAACAAAACGCCAGCCTGCGCGCCCGCGTGGCGGCAGAACTCAAAACCACGTTTGCCAGCCACTACACACAGGAAATCTCCCTGGCAGAGGCGCTGCAGCCTGCTGCCGTCAAAGCGTATGGCCTGCGGGCAACGGGTGCCAAATACCTGATCAACCCCAGTCTTTGATCGAACAATCACGGTCGCAGTTGGCGTCGTGACCATGGTTTCAAAAGCGAAATCACAACCGAAGACAAATATGACCTCTCGCCGCAAATTTCTGGACACCTCGGCCCTTGCCGTCCTGTCAGCCACGGGGCTGGGCAGCCACAAGCAAGCGAAGGCTCAGGCCTGGCCCAACCAGCCAGTCCGAATCATCGTGCCCTTCCCGCCGGGCGGCACGTCAGACATGATTGCCCGCATCATCTCCAAACCCCTGGGCGACGCGCTGGGCACGACCGTCATAGTTGAAAACCGCACGGGGGCCAATGGCAGTGTGGGCGCCGGCGTGGTTGCCCAAGCCACCGACAGCCACACCATGCTGCTGTCTGACATGGGGTCGGTCGCTCTGGCGCATGTGATCACCAAAGCGTTGCCCTACAAGGCCGATGACCTCAAGGGCGTGACCATGCTGGCCTATTCGCCGCACATGCTGGTCGCCACGCCCTCGTTGCCAGCCAACACACTGCAGGAGCTGGTGGCGCTGTCCAAAAAGACCAAAATCAACGTGGCCAGCAGCGGCACAGGGTCGCCCAACCACCTGGGCATGGTCGAGATCGCGCAGGCCACGGGCATGCAATGGCAGCATGTCCCTTACCGAGGCGGCGCGCAGTCCGTCGCAGACACGGCCGCAGGCGTGACCCATGTGGTGCTTAACGGCATGCTGGCAACGCTGCCGCTGGTCAGCGCGGGGCGACTCAAAGTGATTGGCATCAGCAAACGCACGCGAATGGCGCTGGTAAGCCAAATGCCCACCATTGCCGAGCAAGGCTTGTCCACCTTCGAGTCGGGCACCTACCAGGGCATTGCCGTGGCCAGCAGCATGCCCAAGGCAGCGGTGGCCAAGGTCAGCGCCGCCTTGATCGCCGTGATTCGTTCACCCGATATCCGCGCAAGGTTGGTGCAGGCGGGTGCCGAGGTGATGACCTCCACCCCCGCCGAACTGAGCGCCTTTATCGTAGCAGAGCGCAAACGCTGGAGCGGCGTGATCGAGCGCGCGGGCAAGCAGCTTGAAGGCACAGCGTGATGCACGACATGACGCTCGACATGACAGTCAATAGGACGATCCGGGCAACTTTCAGACCGTGGATGTAGCGCTCGCCAACAGCGTCTTGTCCCTTGAGCAATTTGCAAACCAGCTGTTTCTAAGCGTCGGCATGCAGCCCGACAAGGCGGCCACCGTGGCCCGCCTAATTGACGCAACGCAGCCCGTGCGCATGCCAGGCGACCAGGCCGCAAGAGGCATAGAGCATGCACGCGCCCAAGGGATCACTTCCGACGATGCAACTTGGGCGGAGCTTGAACGCTGGGCCCAAACACTGTCGGTGGCCCTGCCGGAAAAGTTCATATCACCGGTGATATGAAGTTTCTCAAAAGGAGGGAAAAAACAGGATTTTCGCCAAATTTCTGAAGAAATGAGGCTCTAGCTCCCAAATTATATAGATAGTACGCTACTATAAACATAGCAATTAGCTTGAAACAAAGATACCCAACAAGCAATGAAAAACGGCCCGCAGGCCGTTTCTCAATTTCCCCTATTCCCTACTGAGGACATCGGCTCAAAATCAAGCCGCGACTCCATCCACCACTTGGTCTGCCAGGTCGGTGTAGTCGCTCACCTTGTCAAAGTTCAGGTATTGATAGACCTTGTCACTGGCTGCCGTCAGCATGCCCATGTCAGCCATGTACTCGGCCTTGGTTGGAATGCGGCCCAGCTTGGAGCAGATGGCCGCCAGCTCGGCAGATCCCAAGTACACGTTAGAGTTTTTGCCCAGTCGATTGGGGAAGTTGCGGGTGGACGTGGAGAACACCGTTGCGCCTTCTTTCACCTGCGCCTGGTTGCCCATGCACAGGCTGCAGCCGGGCATCTCCATGCGCGCACCCGCCGAGCCGAGCACGCCGTAATGGCCTTCTTCAGTCAATTGCTTGGCGTCCATTTTGGTGGGCGGTGCCATCCACAACTTGACCGGAATGTCGCGCTTGTTTTCAAGCAATTTGGAAGCGGCGCGAAAGTGTCCGATATTGGTCATGCAGCTGCCGATGAAGACTTCGTCAATCTTGGCACCCGCCACATCAGACAAGGTTTTCACATCATCCGGGTCGTTCGGGCACGCGACGATGGGCTCATGAATGTCAGCCAAATCGATTTCAATCACAGCGGCATATTCAGCATCTGCGTCACCCGCCAGCAATTGCGGATCAGCCAGCCAGGCTTCCATGGCCTTGATGCGGCGGTTGATGGTGCGCACGTCTGAATAACCAGTAGCAATCATCCATTTCAGCATGGTGATGTTGCTAGTGATGTACTCGACGATCGGCTCTTTGTTCAAATGCACCGTGCAGCCACCGGCACTGCGTTCGGCAGAGGCATCGCTCAACTCAAACGCTTGCTCGACTTTGAGATCTGGCAAGCCTTCGATTTCGAGAATCCGCCCCGAGAATATGTTCAACTTGCCCTGTTTGGCAACGGTCAACAGCCCCGCTTTGATGGCATACAGCGGAATGGCATTGACCAGGTCACGCAAGGTCACGCCGTTTTGCATCTTGCCTTTGAAGCGCACCAAAACCGACTCGGGCATGTCAAGCGGCATAACACCAGTGGCAGCGCCAAATGCCACCAAGCCAGAGCCTGCCGGGAAGCTGATGCCAATCGGAAAGCGGGTGTGGCTGTCGCCACCGGTGCCCACCGTGTCAGGCAACAGCATGCGGTTCAGCCAGCTGTGAATAATACCGTCGCCCGGGCGCAAAGGCACACCGCCCCGGGTGCTGATGAAGTCAGGCAGCTCGTGGTGCATTTTCACGTCGACAAGCTTGGGGTACGCTGCCGTGTGGCAAAACGATTGCATCACCAAGTCGGCGCTGAAGCCCAGACAAGCCAGGTCTTTCAGTTCATCGCGCGTCATGGGGCCGGTCGTGTCCTGGCTGCCCACCGATGTCATTTTGGGTTCGCAGTAGGTCCCTGGGCGGATGCCAGGCTGCTTGCCATCAACCAACGGCAAACCACAAGCGCGGCCCACCATTTTTTGCGCCAATGTGAAGCCGCGGCCACTGTCAGCCGGGCTTTGCGGCAAACGAAACAGAGTCGAGGTTGGCAGGCCCAGAGCCCAACGCGCCTTGGCCGTCAGGCCGCGCCCGATGATCAGCGGAATGCGCCCACCCGCCCGAACTTCGTCAAACAGCACGTCGCTTTTGACCTTGAATTCCGCAATCACTTTGCCGTCTTTCAGCGCTCTGCCTTCGTAGGGGCGCAGCTCGATCACGTCGCCCATGGCCATTTGGCTCACATCCAACTCGATAGGCAAGGCGCCCGAGTCTTCCATGGTGTTGTAAAAAATCGGGGCAATTTTGGTACCCAGACAGACTCCACCAAAGCGCTTGTTGGGTACAAAAGGAATGTCTTCGCCAGTAAACCACAACACCGAATTCGTCGCCGATTTGCGGCTTGAGCCCGTGCCCACCACGTCGCCCACATAAGCGACCAGATTGCCTTTGCCTTTGAGGTCGTTGATGAACTTGATGGGGCCGCGCTTGCCCTCTTCCTCAGGCGTCACGCCCGGACGCGGATTCTTGTGCATGGCCAGCGCATGCAACGGAATGTCAGGGCGACTGAACGCATCTGGCGCGGGCGACAAATCATCTGTGTTGATTTCGCCAGCCACCTTGAACACCGTCAGCAGGATCGACGTCGCCACTTCAGGGCGAGACGTGAACCACTCACCCTCTGCCCAACTTTTCAGCACTTCTTTGGCGTAATGGTTGCCCTTGTCGGCTTTCTCTTTCACGTCATGAAACTGGTCGAACATCAGCAAGGTCTTTTTCAGGCCATTGGCAGCCGTTTGGGCCACTGTGGCGCTGTCATCTGCCAGCAAATCGACCATCGGGCTGATGTTGTAGCCACCCAGCATGGTGCCCAACAGCTCGGTCGCGTTTTCACGCGACAGCAGGCTGCATTGTTCGCTGCCATGGGCGACGGCGGCCAAGTAACTGGCCTTGACCTTGGCGGCATCATCGACCCCCGCAGGAACGCGGTGCGTAATCAATTCGACCAACAGAGTCTCTTCGCCTTTAGGAGGTGCCTTCAACAGCTCGATCAATTCACCCGTTTGCTTGGCCGACAACGGCAAGGGCGGAATGCCAAGTGCGGCGCGCTCAGCAACGTGGGCGCGGTAGGTTTCTAAAAATTGCGCGGACATGGGGACGTTCCTTTTTAATGTCAAATGAGGAGGCTCTTGGCCAAAAAAGTCTAGCGCGGCACTGCCTTATTTGGCGACCGGCGCAGAGGCAGCAGATGAAGCAGGTGCAGGTGCAGGTGCAGGTTCTGGTGCAGGCGCATCCAGCACGCTTTGCGCTGGTGCGTTTTGCAATGCGGCTTCCACCGCGATTTGGGCGGGGCTCATGCAGGCATCTGCCAGCCTTTGGCCCAGTTTTTGATTCATCAACATGGATTTGTTGGCCAGTTGAAGCCAAACGGCCCCTGCTTTTTTATCTTCCAGCCGGATTGCGCCCGTCGTGGTTTCAACTGGAAACATCCGAAACTTGAGGTTGTTGACCTGCACATTGAAAAACCCGGGCGACTTGGGGTCTGGCGTCAAGGTCACAAACGCGCCCAGCTCGCAAGGCAGGCGGCCTTGGTAAACCCGTTCGGCAATCGCCATTTCGGCAGGTGTCAACGCGGCATCTGCGGCCTGAATGCCAGTGGCCATTTGGGTCGCCTTGCTTTTGGCATCCACCCGGCTCGCCGAGGGTTTGCTTAGCTTAGGAGGGCTGTCTTTTTTGACGGGCGCGGTGGTTTGCGCGCCCAACGCCATCGGAAGCAACAACACCAGCCCACCTGCTACAGCGTGGAAAACTCTGGGTAATTTGGTGCGGCTGGAGTTCAAAGGCATGGTTATTTCCTGGTCAAAGCAGGTGCACGACACCCGCTTGCTCGTCTTGCAATTCTTTCAGCGTCTTGTTGATGCAGCCTTGGCTGAACTCGTCAACGCTCAAGCCTTCAACCGTTTTGTACTCGCCACCTTGGCAGGTGACTGCAAAACCAAACATGGTGTCTTGCGGAATGCCGTATTGCCCGTCTGACGGAATGCCCATGGTGACCCACTTTCCGTTGGTGCCAAGCGCCCAATCCCGCATGTGGTCAATGGCTGCATTCGCGGCAGAGGCCGCCGAAGACACGCCACGCGCTTCAATGATGGCCGCACCACGCTTGCCGACTGTCGGCAAGAATGTGTTGGCATTCCAGTCGTGGTCGTTGATCAGGTCTTTAACGCTGGCACCCGCAATGGTGGCGAACCGGTAGTCGGGGTACATGGTTGGCGAATGGTTGCCCCAGACCACCATTTTTTCGATGTCGGCCACAGCCTTGCCGGTTTTGGCGGCAATTTGGCTCAAAGCGCGGTTGTGATCAAGGCGCAGCATGGCGGTGAAGTTCTTGCGCGGCAAGTCAGGCGCGCTCTTCATGGCGATCCAGGCATTGGTATTGGCTGGGTTGCCGACCACCAGCACCTTCACGTTGCGACTGGCGACCGCGTTCAAGGCTTTTCCCTGGGCGGTGAAAATTTGTGCATTCGCAGCCAACAGGTCGGCGCGCTCCATGCCAGGACCACGGGGGCGCGAACCGATCAACAGCGCGTAATCAACATCCTTGAATGCGGTCATGGGATCGCCATGAGCTTCCATGCCCACCAGCAGCGGAAAGGCGCAGTCTTGCAACTCCATCATCACGCCCTTCAAAGCCTTTTGCGGGCCTTCAACCGGGACTTCAAGCAATTGCAAGATCACGGGCTGGTCTTTGCCCAGCATTTCGCCAGACGCGATGCGAAAAAGAATGGCGTAACCAATTTGACCGGCGGCACCCGTGACGGCAACACGGACAGGTTTTTTGCTCATGGAAAGGCTCCGAAAATAGTTTGAAAGACACCCAGAGTTTACCCTCGAAAGTCGTCGTCCGTCAATTTGTCTTATGTCTTATATAAGATATGATTCGCACTTCAGACTCGATGAAAATCATGAGCTCCTTGCCCATCTCACAGACCGACCGGCCGACTCCCGCGGCGGAATATGGTGTGGCGGCCCCACCCAGCCTGACACCGGCTTTCAGCCCGCTATACCAGCAAATCAAAGGGCTGATCCTTCAAAGCTTGCTGGCGGGGGAATGGAAGCCGGGCGAGTCCATTCCCAGCGAAATGGACTTGGCCACACGCTTCAGGGTAAGCCAGGGAACCGTGCGAAAGGCAGTTGACGAGCTTGCGGCCGACAACCTGCTGGTGCGCCGCCAAGGCAAGGGCACTTTTGTGGCCACCCATGCGGAGCAACATGTTCAGTACCGATTTCTGAAACTGATGCCGGACGAGGGTGACACCAGTTCCGAGGGGCCCGCCCAACGCGAAATTATTGACTGCAAACGCTTGCGTGCGTCCAGCGATGTTGCCAAATCATTGGGTTTAAAAACCGGCGACGCCGTTTTGCAAGTGCGCCGGGTGCTTTCGTTCGTCAATCGCCCCACCATTTTGGAAGACCTTTGGCTGCCGGGCGGCCCCTTTAAGGGCCTGACCGCTGAGCGCCTAAGTGACTACCACGGCCCCATGTACGCGTTGTTTGAAACCGAGTTTGGCGTGCGCATGGTGAGGGCTGTCGAGAAAATTCGAGCCGTCTTGCCCGACACAGAGCAAAGTGTGCTGCTGAAAGTACCCCAAAACACGCCGCTCTTAAGCGTGGAGCGAATTGCCTACACCTACAACGACGCACCCATGGAGATGCGCCGGGGTTTGTACTTGACGGACACCCATTTCTACCGAAATGAGCTTAATTAGCAGCCTCGAATTAACGGGAATTTTGCAAGCCCGCCGTCAGCATGCTGCATTGCAATAGAATTTTGGTTTTGATCAGTTCAAATAACGACAACGAGCACCCTTCTTGAAAGCCCCCACATGACCGAACTGACGTCCCCTAAACGGGGCAAGCGCCCCGAGTTTCGCAACATCAACATCTTCAAGGATCTGCCCACTTACAGCCTTCCGGCGGCGGGCTTTGTGTCTATCTTGCACCGTATCAGTGGATTCTTGATGTTTTTGCTGCTGCCATTCATCATCTGGATGTTTGACACCTCAGTTTCCAGCGAAATTTCCTTTGCCAAGTTCACTGGGGTTTTTAACCGAGGCCTACTTTGTGGGGCAACCTCCTGCCTAGTGGCGGGGTGGTTCATGAAAGCGATAGCTGTTTCACTCATTTGGGCATATTTGCACCACTTCATCGCAGGATTACGCCACCTTTGGATGGACATTAGCCACGCGGCGGTGACCAAAGAATTCGGCAAGAGCTCGGCGTTAGTCACTTTGGCATTGAGTGTGGGATTGACTGCTATTTTGGCTGCCAAGCTTTTTGGTGCCTTCGATAATTTAGTGAAATAGGAAATACGATGGCTTCAAATTACGGCACCAAGCGCATTGTTGTGGGCGCTCATTACGGTTTGCGCGACTGGCTTGCCCAGCGAATCACAGCGGGCTTGATGGCCCTGTTCACCCTGGCGGTGTTGGCGCAAGTGCTGCTGAACAAAGGCCCGATTGGCTACGACAAGTGGGCGGGTATTTTTTCAAGCCAATGGATGAAAGTGCTCACTTTCACCGTCATCCTTGCCATGGCGTACCACATTTGGGTAGGCATGCGCGACATCTGGATGGACTATGTGACCAGCAGCGTCGCTTTGCGCCTGTGCCTGCAAATTTTCACAATCGTTTGGCTGATCGCCTGCGCGGGCTGGGCCATTCAGGTGCTGTGGCGCCTTTAAAAACTAAAACAGCACGAGCAGCTTTCCCTAATTTGAGGCATTGATTCATGAGTTATTCCGTAGCAAAACGCAAATTTGACGTGGTCATCGTCGGAGCCGGTGGCTCCGGCATGCGCGCATCCTTGCAACTGGCCCGCGCCGGCCTGAACGTGGCAGTTCTAACCAAAGTGTTTCCGACCCGCTCGCACACAGTCGCGGCCCAAGGCGGAATTGGCGCCTCTTTGGGCAACATGAACGACGACAACTGGCACTACCACTTTTACGACACGGTCAAGGGCTCTGACTGGCTGGGCGACCAAGACGCGATTGAGTACATGTGCCGCGAAGCACCCAACGTGGTGTATGACCTGGAGCACATGGGCATGCCGTTTGACCGCAACCCCGACGGCACCATTTACCAGCGCCCATTTGGCGGCCACACCGCCAACTACGGCGAAAAAGCGGTCGAACGCGCTTGCGCAGCCGCGGACCGCACCGGCCACGCCATGCTGCACACGCTGTACCAGCAAAACGTGCAAGCCAAAACCAGCTTTTTTGTCGAATGGCTGGCCATGGACTTGATCCGCGATGCCGATGGCGATGTGATTGGCGTCACCGCCATCGAGATGGAAACCGGCGACGTGCACATTCTCGAGGCCAAAACTACCTTGTTGGCCACCGGTGGCGCTGGCCGTATTTTTGCCGCATCCACCAACGCCTTCATCAACACAGGTGATGGCTTGGGCATGGCAGCAAGGGCTGGCATTCCACTTGAAGACATGGAATTTTGGCAATTTCACCCCACAGGCGTTGCCGGCGCTGGCGTGCTGCTGACCGAAGGCTGCCGGGGTGAAGGCGCGATTTTGCGCAACAGCAACGGCGAGCGCTTCATGGAGCGCTACGCCCCCACCTTGAAAGACCTGGCACCCCGTGACTTTGTGTCGCGCTGCATGGACCAGGAAATCAAGGAGGGCCGTGGCTGCGGCCCCAATAAAGACTACATCAACCTGGACATGACCCATCTGGGCGGCGACACCATTTTGAAGCGCCTGCCCTCTGTGTTCGAGATTGGCCACAACTTTGCCAACGTTGACATCACCAAAGAGCCGATTCCAGTGGTGCCCACCATCCACTACCAAATGGGCGGTATTCCCACCAACATCCATGGCCAAGTGGTCACGCAAGACGCTGACAACAAAAGCGTGGTGGTCAACGGACTGTACGCAGTGGGCGAATGCTCTTGTGTGAGCGTGCACGGTGCCAACCGCTTGGGCACCAATTCATTGCTGGACTTGCTGGTTTTTGGCCGTGCAGCAGGCAACCACATTGTCGAGTTCAACAACAAGAACAAACTGCACAAGCCCCTGCCAGGCACTGCGGCTGACACCACGCTGGCGCGCTTGGCACGTCTGGATGGCACGACCGACGGCGAATATGCGCAAGACGTTGCCAATGACATCCGGGCCGCCATGCAACAGCACGCTGGCGTGTTTCGCACCCAGGCCACATTGGACGAAGGCGTGGCCAAGATCGCGGCCCTGCGCAAACGGGTTGCCAAAATCAACCTGAAAGACAAATCCAAGGTTTTCAACACGGCACGAATTGAAGCCCTTGAAGTTGAAAACCTGATTGAAGCCGCCGAAGCGACCATCGTGTCCGCCGCTGCACGGCGCGAAAGCCGGGGCGCACACTCGGTTGACGACTATGCAGACAGCCCCAAGTACCCCAATGGTCGCAACGACGACGAATGGCACAAACACACACTTTGGCACAGCGAAGGCAACCGCCTGAGCTACAAACCGGTGCAGATGAAGCCGTTGACGGTTGAAAGCGTGCCACTCAAGGTCCGCACTTTCTAAAAATACCAAGCGACCCAACCCAAGGCAAACCCCATGACCCAACGCACTTTCTCCATTTATCGCTACGACCCGGACAAAGACGCCAAGCCCTACATGCAAACCATTAACGTCGAGCTGGACGGCAGTGAACGCATGCTACTGGACGCGCTGATGAAGCTCAAAGCCATTGACCCGGCTATTAGCTTTCGCCGGTCCTGCCGGGAGGGCGTTTGCGGCTCGGACGCGATGAACATCAATGGCAAAAATGGTTTGGCCTGCCTGACCAACATGCGCACACTCACTGGCACCATCGTTTTGAAACCGCTGCCGGGCTTGCCCGTGATTCGCGACCTGATCGTGGACATGACGCAGTTTTTCAAGCAATACAACTCGATCAAACCGTATTTGATCAACGACACCATTCCGCCTGAAAAGGAACGCCTGCAAAGCCCTGAAGAGCGTGACGAGCTCAACGGTTTGTACGAATGCATTTTGTGTGCATCGTGTTCCACCAGCTGCCCCAGCTTTTGGTGGAACCCCGACAAATTCGTGGGGCCCGCAGGCCTGCTGCAAGCCTACCGCTTCATTGCCGATTCGCGCGATCACGCCACCGCCGAACGCCTGGACAACCTGGAAGACCCGTACCGCCTGTTCCGCTGCCACACCATCATGAACTGCGTTGACGTCTGCCCCAAAGGTTTGAACCCGACCAAGGCGATTGGAAAAATCAAGGAAATGATGGTTCTGCGGACGGTCTGAAATGACCCCCACGCTTGTCACTTCGTGTACTGCGCTGCCCCCCGAGGGGGCTAATTTTTCTAGGGGCGGCCCGTCGAAAAATTCTCCGGTCTCGTCTGGCAACCCAGATGAATTGATCGGCGAGCGGCAGTTAAGCCGCCTGCGATGGAGCTGCCGCCGTGGTTTGCTTGAAAACGACCTGTTCATTGAGCGGTTTTTCAAGCGCTTTGAAAGCACTTTGACGGTCAGGCACGCGCAGGCACTGAGCGCGTTGATGGACTTAAGTGACAATGATTTGCTGGACTTGCACATGTCCCGAAAAGAGATTGACGCAGTGAGCCCCGAGCTTGACCGTGCCGATATTCGTGAAGTTTTAAGTATGTTGCGTGAACCGCGTTGAAAGGAAAATAATGAAAATCTCTGATAACAAAGCCACTCTGTCGTTCAGCAATGGCAGCCCCAGCGTTGAAATGCCTGTTTACCAAGGCAGTGTCGGCCCCAACGTGATCGACATTCGCAAGCTGTACGCGCAAACGGGCATGTTCACTTATGACCCCGGGTTTTTGTCAACGGCGGCTTGCCAGTCGGCGATTACCTTCATTGACGGCGACAAAGGCGAACTGCTCTACCGCGGCTACCCCATTGAGCAGCTCGCCACCAACTGCGATTACATGGAAACCTGCCACCTGCTGCTGTACGGCCAGTTGCCCAACGCCGAAGGCAAAGCCAAGTTCAGCCGCTTGGTGTCGATGCACACCATGGTGAATGAGCAAATGCAGTTCTTCTTGCGGGGTTTTCGCCGCGACGCGCACCCCATGGCCATCATGACGGGTTTGGTGGGTGCTTTGTCTGCGTTCTACCACGACAGCACCGACATCAACAACCCGGAGCACCGCGAAATTGCCGCGATTCGCCTGATTGCGAAGATGCCAACGCTGGTGGCCATGGCCTACAAATACACGGTGGGCCAGCCCTACATGTACCCGCGCAACGACCTGAGCTACGCGGGCAACTTTTTGCACATGATGTTTGCCACACCGTGCGAAAAATACGAAGTCAGCCCCGTGCTGGAACGCGCCGTGGACCGCATTTTCACGCTTCATGCTGACCATGAGCAAAACGCATCCACCTCGACCGTGCGCCTTTGTGGCTCATCGGGTACCAACCCGTTTGCAGCCATTGCCGCCGGGGTTGCCTGCCTGTGGGGCCCTGCGCACGGTGGTGCCAATGAAGCCTGCCTGAACATGCTGGAAGACATCCAGAAAATGGGGGGCATCAGCAAAGTGGGCGAGTTCATGGAGAAGGTCAAGGACAAAAATTCTGGCGTCAAGCTGATGGGTTTTGGTCACCGTGTTTACAAAAACTACGACCCGCGCGCCAAACTCATGCAGGAGACCTGCAAAGAGGTGCTTAAAGAGTTGGGGCTTGAAAACGACCCGCTCTTCAAACTGGCCATGGCGCTGGAAAAAATCGCGCTGGAAGACGACTATTTTGTGTCGCGCAAGCTCTATCCCAATGTCGATTTTTACAGCGGCATTGTGCAGCGCGCGATTGGCATTCCGGTGCCTTTGTTCACGGCGGTATTTGCCCTGGCCCGCACGGTCGGATGGATTGCCCAGTTGAACGAGATGATTGGCGACCCCGAGTACAAAATTGGCCGCCCACGGCAACTGTTCACAGGCTCAGTCTCACGCGACGTGATGCCGATTGGCCAGCGTTAAGCTCAACTTAACAGCCCAAAAAAACCCGCCTGATGGCAACATCGGCGGGTTTTTTGTTGGCTTGATGGTCTATTAGCCTCTCGCCTAACCGCCCTCTAGCGCCATTGGCGCATTTTGGCTTTGGCCCAAGCGATAGGCGAAGCTGCCGCAATGGCTACAGCTACGGCTACGACTACGACTACGGTTTCTTTCCCTTTGCAGCAACCAAGCCAGACAGCGCGGCAAAGGGGTTGGGTTTGTCCGTGGCTGCGGCGTCAAAGTCGGCGTCCGCCACCAGCAGTTTCACTGGCGTGGGGCAAACTTCGTGGCGTGGAATCAAGGGCACGTCCATCACCAATTCGTCTTCAATCAATTCAGCCAAGTTGAATTCGCGGCTGATGACCAGCAGGTCTTCGTCAGCGTCATCGTCCTGCGCTTGGGCCGCCTCTTCGTTCGCGACGAATCGAAACGTCCGGTCAATGTCGATGGGAATCTCAACCGGCCCCAGGCAACGCTGGCAGACCATGGGCAATGCGGTTTTGAGCGCCAAATGCAGCCAGTGCGCGGGCTTGCCGTCGGGGCCGATGCGCACTTCAGCACGGGCCGACCAATGCAGCATTCGATCTGGCCCCGAACCCAGCAAATCCTGAGCCAAACGCTCATAGCGGGACACTGGTTCGTGACCTGAAATTTCACCGTGAGCCAAGGCCAGGGCCTTGACGTCCAGCCGGGAGGGAGCAAACTCTTTTTCCATACCCGCAGTGTAAGAGAATCGTGGCATGCCCATTGAAAACCAACGCCCGCTAATTCTCGGCTCCACCTCGCCCTACCGACGCGAATTGATGCAGCGCCTGCGCCTGCCGTTTGACGTGGTCGCGCCCGATGTGGACGAAACCCCGTTGCGGCATGAGACCCCGCCAGCGCTTGCCAGCCGTCTGGCGCTGGCCAAAGCGCACGCAGTCGCCCGCCTGCATCCCAACGCCGTGGTGATTGGCTCAGACCAGGTGGCGGACCTGGACGGCCTGCCGCTGGGCAAACCCGGCACGCACGCGCGGGCCACCGAGCAACTGCAGCGCATGTCTGGCAAAACAGTGATTTTTCAGACGGCTGTGGCAGTTGTTTGTCTTGAAAGTGGCTTTTTGCAGCAAAGCCTTGCCGCCGTTCGCGTGAGGTTCCGAACTTTGAGGAGTGCCGAAATCGAAGCCTATTTGCTGGCAGAAATGCCTTACGACTGCGCTGGCAGCGCCAAAAGTGAAGGTCTGGGCATTGCGCTGCTGGAATCGATTGACAGCGACGACCCGACCGCGTTGGTGGGCTTGCCGTTGATCAGAACCTGCCATATGATTCGCGCCGCCGGCGTGAAGTTGCTATGAAGCATGCGCCCCACACAGCCAATCAAACTGGCGATTCGCCTCTCGAAAAAAGCCGCGGGCCAGGCATTTTGTACCTGGTGCCCGCCCCGCTAGACTTTGGCTGCGCCACACTTGCCCCCTTGCAAGACGCGATGCCGCTGGGCACGCTGCAGGTGGCGGCCCGCCTGGGCCACTGGATTTGCGAAAACGCCAAAACCACGCGCGCTTACCTTAAGCGCATCCATGAAATCCAGCCCTTGGCGGTGGCCATTCAAGCCCAGCAGATTCAGGAACTGCCGCGCGAAGTCCATAAAAAAGGCGATCACGCGGGCCAGTTTGACGCCAAACCGCTGTTGGCCGCCGCCTTGCAGGGTCACGACATGGGCTTGGTGTCTGAGGCGGGCATGCCAGCCGTTGCCGACCCCGGCTCGTCTGTTGCCCGCGCCGCACACGATTTGGGCATTGCCGTTGTGCCGCTGGTCGGCCCCGTGTCGCTTTTGCTGGCCCTGGCCGCCAGCGGCTTGAATGGCCAAAACTTCGCCTTTGTCGGTTACGTGCCCACCGACGCCAACGAGCGCGCCCAGCGCCTGCGAGAGCTGGAATCCATCGCCCTGAAAACCGGCCAAACCCAGTTGTTCATCGAAGTGCCGTTTCGCAATGTGGTCATGGTGCAGGCGCTGTTGCAAACCTTGAATCCCAACACCCGCCTGGCCGCGTCCAGCGGCTTGACGCTGGCTGATGGCGTGACCCACAGTTTCAGTGTGAAGGATTGGCGGCAGAAGGGGATTGGGGTGGGGAATGGGGTGCCTACGGTTTTTGGGATTGGACGTTGAGGGAGGGTGGCCTGGCGGCGGGCTGGGAGTAAGGGTTTTGCGCTGCTGGTGGGTTTTGGAATTGGTTTTGTTTTTTTGGGCAGGCCGGGTTTCGCCCCGGCGGGCGACTCACTTGTCTTTTGCTTCGCCAAAAGAAAGTAAGCAAAGAAAAGGCGACCCGACAGTCTGGGTCCCTACGCTTGCGCTTCGGGCAACTTGCGGTGCTCGAATTCAGCGGGGGCTTGCTCAAACTCGCTTCGCTCAGACAGTCGCAAGCCCTGATCCGCTGACTTCTGCGCTCCTCAGCCCAGCCTGGACGGGGAGTGCCGGGGACAGGACATCAGGGGGCAAATTCTTGAACGGCCGAACTGCCTAACTGCCTAACTGCCTAACTGCCAAATTGCTGAACCCCCAAACTCACAAAGTTCCGAATTGCCTAATCGCCGCAACTTTCGGTTTCCGCACGTCCTGATCGCCGAACTTCCAGTTTTCCTAGTTTCTAATTTCGGGACTCAGGCGATCCCGGAATTCAAGACTTTTTGTTGTCTGCCAGGCGAAATGCAGCTTGAAAAGCTTAAAAACCGTACAAATGCCACTTAAATACCCAATTTGGGTATATTGATCATCAAAATCGTCATTTTTGACAAAATATGAATTAAATAGGCCTCTAGCTCTTGAATAGAATCAATAGTTTGCTATATATATTATAGCATTTTGATGCTAGGCGAATGCAGCCAAATTTGATCCATACCGACCACAATCTCACTCTACCGCGCCACGGACAAGGCCAAGGACGCGCCAAGGCGCGTGAGAGTTGACTTGGCAATCCGGAAGTTGGCAGTTTGCCCCCAGAAGTCTTGCCCCCATCCCCGCACCCCCCGTCCAGGCTGGGCTAAGGAGCGCAGAATTCAGCGGGAAAGGGCTTGCGACTGTCCGAGCGTAGCGAGTTTGAGCAAGACCCCGCTGAATTCGAGCACCGCAAGTTGCCTGAAGCGCAGCGTAGGGACCCAGACTGTCGGGTCGCCTTTTCTTTGCTCACTTTCTTTTGGCGAAGCAAAAGACAAGTGAGTCGCCCGCCGGGGCGAGACCCGGCCTCCCCGCTGGGAGAGCAAAACAAGGACCCATCAACAAACCAAATAAAACACAACAATCCCATCCCGTTAAGAAAGCAAAAACCCATTTCTACCCAACCCACCGATACCCCAAAACTGCAGAAACAGGATAAAAATGCGCCCTCACCTCATCCAACTGATTCCCCCCCAACACATGCACAAACTCCCAATCAGCGTGCAAAAAGAACCCCACATGGCCTGTCCAACCTGCGGGGTCACCGCGCGACAACACCACAATACAGCCGGGTCGGGGTGCGTCCAAAGCAACGCCCCAATCTAGCCAGGAGCGGGCCAATGCCGAATGGGTGCCTTCAATACCGACCTGGGCCAAAGCCCAATCCACGAACGACGAGCACCACGAAGCCTTGTCGTCATAACCGCAAACATTCGTCAGCGCATGGTATTCGGTGATGCGCGGGTTGCTGGAACCGGGCGCGTAGGTGCGAACGCCGATTTCCTGCGCAGCAATGGGCATCCAAGGGGCTGAACCGGATGGAATCAGCGTATCCATGGCTTCAAGCAACGCCCTATCGCAACGTAGGAATCGCCTTCAGCGCCTTGGTGGCCCCGTCGCCAATCGACGCGCCAAAGCGCTTGACCAAACGCTCGGCCACGTTGTCGCGGCGGGTGTAGTCCACCAACTCTTCGGCCTTGACGATTTCGCGGGCGACGAAGTCGAGGTTTCCGAGCTGGTCCGCGAGACCCAGTTCCACCGCCTGCTGGCCGGTCCAGAACAGGCCGCTGAACAATTCAGGCGTCTCCTTCAACCGCGCGCCGCGACCGACCGTATCTTCGTCGACAAGGCGAGCATCGTCGGCAGCATTGGCGTGCTGATGGATGGTTTCGGCTTCACCGGGCTGATGGACAAGCTGGGCGTTGAACGCCGGCTGATGACAGCAGGCGAGAACAAGGGCTTCCTGGATCCGTTCAGCCCCCAGACCGACAAACAGCGC
>JANNCN010000084.1:0-18079 GCA_031386665.1 Rhodoferax sp.
GTTTTTTTGGGAACTGACGCGCCACGTGCTGGTCTGGTACTTCGCCACGCTGTCGCAGATCGGCATCGTCTACGGCTCGCTCACCACCGCCATCGTCGTGCTGTTCAGCCTGGAAATCGGCGCGACACTGCTGTTGCTGGGCGCGCAGGTGATCTCGGAATACGAGCGCATCGGAACGGACAAGGAAAACGCACCAGCTAAACCGTTGCGGACCGATTAGCGAAACGGTTAATTTGCCCAGCTCTGCATGCGGGGCGATCACGAATTTGACCGGCTACATTTTCCGGATGCCCTGACTGTGCCGACGCGATTGCGTCTGAGCTGCAGAAACTAGGGTTTACCCCCTCGCTATTTTTTCCCGCGAATCTGATGATCAATTTCTCCAGTTCTGCCGGAATTTTGTCGGCTGACAGCACGAAGTCAACACAGCCCGTCGCTTGAGCGCTGAGGGGCATGCCGCTTACTTCGGCAGAAGTGTCTTGGGCAAAAGTTGTTCCCCCTGCTGCCTTGATGCGCTTGCAGCCTTCAGCACCGTCTCCGTCGTAGCCCGAAAAAACAATGCCGACTGCGCGCTCGCCCATGGCTGTTGCGAGCGAGGTAAAAAATATATCGACCTGTGCGTTCCGTCTGGTGCGCGGGACGACGACGATGAATGCACCATCCTCAATTAAAAGGTCTGCATTTCCAGGAATCACATAGACCTGATTGGCCTGTATCTTCATCCCGGATGCGGCAAGCACGACCGTCATCTTTGTATGGCGCGACAAAATTTCTGCCAACCGGCTATGGGCGGCGGGGTAGATATGAGAAATAACTGCAAATGCCATTCCTGTCTCGGATGGCAACGCATCAAATAACGCCTTAAAGGCGTTAAGGCCTCAGCTGAGGCACCCATGCCGACAACAAAGTTGGGATTGGTTATTCTCATAGGCCTGACCTCAGGCGATTAGTTAAGCACCTTTACTAGTTCTCCACTATTTTTTGGCACTGTTACTTTTGCCAACTTTCTTTTTCTGATCGGTGCTTGCGGTCGCATCGTCCTCCATGGGCAGCAGCTGAATTCCATCATCGCTAAAAATCATTTTATGAACATCACTTGAATGCCCCGTTCCGCGGGATTTGACGATGTAGAGGCCGCGAGTCAGTCTTTTACCCTCGTTTTCTTCCAACTCCCGAACGACGATCCAGGTGTCAATCAAAGACGAGACCCCGATTTCACCACTGGTGTCATTTTGCGCGGTCGAAGAAACAAGACTCGTGAAAACGCCGGTGATGCCCTTGGACTTCAAGGCGTCGATCATGCGGGTCAGCATGGACTGGATTTCCGATGTCTCGGCCTGCCCAATAAGACTTGTCAGGGGATCGATCACAACCGATGTGGGTTTGAAGTCTGCAAGGAGCTTGGACAAATCGAGCAAGTGCGTTTCCAGACCAAAAAACGCAGGTCGGGTGGAAACAATTTTCAAAAGTCCTTTTTTTGTCCACTTTTCCAGATCAAAACCGATAGAACTCATATTCTGAATGAGCTGCCCAGGAGATTCTTCATAAGACAAGTAAAGGCACCTCTCACCACGTTTGCAACTTGCTATGGTGAAGGCCGCCGCCAGGCTGGTTTTACCCGTGCCTGCGGTGCCTGAAACCAGCACGGTGCTGCCTTTGGTGTAACCCTCACCCGCGAAGAGTTTGTCCAGGGACAAAACGCCTGTCGAAACTTTCTCGTCAGTCCCTGGATGATCGAGTCCTGCCGACGTGATAGGAATGACGGAAAGCCCATCTTTGTCAATTACAAAAGGGTATTCGTTGGTCCCATGGTTTGAGCCACGGTACTTGATGACGCGAATTCTGCGGGTCGAAACTTGTTGCCGAACCCTTTTGTCCAAAAGAATGATGCAATCGGAAATGAACTCCTCAAGACCGTGGCAGGTGAATGAGTCTTGCCCTTGCTCGCCGGTAATGACGGCTGTCACCTGCTTCTGCTTGAGCCAGCGGAAAGGCCGCTTGATCTCCAGACGAAGAATTCCTGCATCCGTAATACCGGCGAACAGTGATTCAATGGAGTCCAGAACCACGCGCTTGGCGTGGATGGAGTCAATGGCCAGTTCCAGGCGGATAAACAGTCCTTCAAGATTGAATTCCCCTTTTTCATGAATATCGTTGCGCTCCAGAAGAACATGTTCAAACCGAATTTCTTTTTTTGAGACTAGGCCATGCAAATCCAGGTTGAGAGAAGCAACGTCCTGATAAATCTCGTCTTCGGATTCTTCAAAGGACATGAAGACGCCCCGCTCCTTGTAATTGATCACGCCATTCACCAGAAAGTCAATTCCCAAGAGCGTTTTTCCAGAGCCGGCCCCTCCACTGATCAATGTGATCCTGTTTTTCGGCAGCCCGCCTTCTGTAATTTCATCAAAGCCTTTGATGCCAGTGGGGCATTTTTGCAGTTGGCCATGATTGGAAGCAGGGTTTGCTTTTTTGAGAGTTGCAGCCATGTGGGAGCCTTTCTGCTTTTCATGATTCGCCAAAATGCATGTTTGATAAGCGACATGCTTGGGGTCAAGCATCGAGAACCAATATCACTGCAAATCGCGAAAAAGTCTGTGCGGGAACGTACACTGCGCCGTTGAATGGCGGTGCGCCGGGTGTTGCAGGACGGGCAATACTCTCCCCAAGCGTTTGCCAACTCTTTATTGCCTTGCAGTTCGCCTGCAATCACTTCTGCGGCCACGTGCGCCTCGTGCACGGGAACCAAGTCTCTACTTTCTCAAATTGGGTATTTGATTTGCTGCATTGCGCTATAAATTGAGTAGCTGTTTGCGCTGTTTTTTATTGATTGATGGCCAAAAGCGTGCTTATTGACGTTCTAGTGTCAAAGCGGACGCTATGATTCCCGCATCCACTACTTCACGCTGTAGACATGTCCAACCTGGCCGAACAAATTCGCGAAGCACTGTCCATGTTTGCGCGCAACGGCACAGAGCCAGCATTGATTGGCGGATTGGCGGTGGTTGCGCACCAGGTGGTGCGCGCCACCAAGGATGTGGATTTTCTGGTGGAGGCCGAAGCTGCGGACAGGGTACATGATGCGCTGCTGGATTTAGGCTACCAGTGCCTGTATCGCAGTGAAGATGCCGCCAACTATGTGCGCGCAGCGGAAGGTCTGGATTTGCTTTACGCGCACCGTCCCCTTGCGCGCCGCTTGCTGGCGCAGGCATCGGAGCGCGAGACCCCAATGGGCCGCATGCGCATCGTCAGCGTCGAAGGGCTTATTGGCTTCAAACTGCAAGGCTTTGTGAACGATGCAACGCGAACGCGCGACTTGGACGACATTCGCGCACTATTTGAAATCCACCGCGCTGCGCTCGATATGGATGAGTTGCGTGAGTACTTTGCCCTGTTCAATAAAGCGGAACTCCTCCATGAACTTCTCGACGAACTTCTCCGGTAGCGCCAATACACAGGTAGATGCGGCGCTAATCCGTGCCGATGCAAATGCGGTGCTGGCGCGCGAAGCGGGTGTGCCTTTTCAGCCGCCGCTGGGCAACGCTTCCGGGATCGACCCTATCGCCGAGTGGTTGAGCCTGATGGAGGTTGTGCAAATGCTCTGCCCTGTGTGGCCCGTGCGTGACAGGCCTATGCAGGGCAACCATTGGCGTCTGTGATAGCGCCCGAGCCATTTGTGCGCAGTCGGTGCGCTTACGCCATGCGCCAATGGTTTAGCAAGGACCCAGGCCACTGACCGCAATCCGGGGCGAGGCCGAAGAAAGTTCAGGATAAAGCCGCTAAGCCTTCTATGAATCGCAGCCTGAAAGCTATTAATTCAGGAGCGTTTTGTATAGGCAGGTCAAAGGAAAGAAGAAGCTATATCCAACCTACGCAGCGCCTTGTGAGCAATCGCAATTCCCGATTCATTGCCGGAGTGGAGAGCCCGCTCGTACCAGACCCGCGCAGTGGCCAAGTCCTTGGTTACGCCGAGGCCGCGCTCATAGAGCCACCCCAGTCCAACCATTCCGTCGGCATTTCCAAGAGCAGCACCCTGTTCCAAGAGGGCGTGAGCTTTGGCGTAGTTGCGTGGAAGACCTTGGTCGTCCATGTAGGCAATGCCAAGGCCAGCGATGGCCCAGGGCGCTCCTTCGGCGGCAGCCTCGTTGCGCAGTTCGTTGGCCCGGACATAGCTCTTGGGCAAACCCCATCCTCGCAAAGAAGCCTGCATGAGCCAAAACTTTCCGCGCACGTGGCCTGCGTCCGCCGCAGCTTGCGCGCGCCGCAACAACTCGGCGTAATCCGGCGCACCCCGATCGCCGATGCCGTTGGCGGCCAAGTTGGCCAACAGGACATTGGCGTCTCCATTGCCGCGGTCTCCCGTCCACGTCGCCAGCAGCTGGGTACGCTTGAAGTCCTTCTGGTCGAAGTTCCAGCCAGCTGCATCCATGACCAGGTCGTCGATGGAACTACGGCTGACAACGCCGAGCATTTGCCCGAGGATCCTGTTCCTGATGACGCCCGCGCTCAGGCGCGAGCCGCGCGCCAGCTCCGACCCGATCAGCCGGGAGAGCGCTTCGATCCCCGCCACGGGCTGGTCATTCACCAAAACGACGATGTCGCCTTCCTTGATCCCCAGCCGATGGGCGATGGAACCCGCGTCGATGGATGCCACGAGCAGGCCGCCTTGCGCGGGCGCACCGAGCACGCCGCGAGCGTAGTCCGCCAGGCCGAGGAAGCGAACGCCGGCCCGGTGGCGCGTGGCCGACATGGCGCGGATTTCAGCGCGCGTGAATTCGATGCCCGTCAACTCCTTGAGCAGACCCTGAAGTCGGCGCTCTGCCGCTTCAGAGAGGGGCGACTGATCGAACAAGCCGTGCACCTCGTCCAGCGCGCCCTGGCTGGAGGGCCCCGGTACACCGGCGTTTTGAGCGCCATGGTTCAAGTCACGCACGCCGGGTGCGCCGGGCGCGAAGTAGTAGTCCTTCGTCAGCGATGAGTGCTCCCACGGAAGCTGGCTCTGTCCGCTTTCAGCGTAGACGCCCAACCGGATGTTCTTGAACACCTGCTCCACCGGCACCGCCACGGCCCGGATTTCCCGGACAAGGTGCTTGGTGTACAGGCTGAGCCCAGCGGCATCGGCGCTCACGCCGCTGGCCAGCTTGCCCGGTGATGTGGCATACGCGACGAGCGTCCCGGGAGAGGCTTCAAGCGCCCGGAACCCGCCGGCAAAGGTGCCCCTCACGTCCTGCGGAGGGATCTCCCTGCAGGCATCTAGGATCACCACGTTTACCGAATTCGAAGCCGCCCGGACATCGGACAGGAACCGTTGGACATCGAGGGAGGTCGACCGCCAGTCATTCCTGGAAGCGTCTACACCGAACGCGAGATTGCGTCCATCCACTTCGGCGCCATGGCCCGAGAAGTAGAAGACGGACACGGTCTGGGGCTGCGAAGCCCGCGCGGCGTATCTTTCGCCGGCCTTAGCGATGGCAGCGCCCGTTGCGTTTTGTAGATGGGTGACATCAAAGCCCAGGGCGCGCAGATTCTCGGCAACGGCCCGGGCATCGCCCACGGCATTCGCAAATGGGCTGACGCTGGTGTAGGCCTCATTGCCGATGACCAGCGCCTGACGGGTCTCGGCGTGGGCGCTGGCGAAGACCAACCAGACGAGCAGCAGCTTAGCGAACGTGGCTGCGTTCATGCTCATTCCTCGGCGAAAGCGTCCGGCATCTTCCGCCAGTCTTGCCACCGGGCACCCACCTGGTCCGGGAACCGCTTCAGCACCCGTCGCTCGCCGGCGCGCTTAAGTCGGGAGTTCTCGGCCCACGCGCTGGTGCCAAACATGCGGACCGCGTTATACAAAATGCCGACCATCCTAGCGTCGACCCTCAAGTCTTCCATGGCACCCTTGAATATCGAATCGGCCTCTTCGCGGCTTCGCGCCTGGTTCCAGTAAAGGTAGTCGTGGATGACGGCCGCGTGGGCGTATTCACCGTCGGACGGAAGCAGCGACCAGAACACACGGGGAATGCTGGCGAAGTCGGTAACGAACCCTGTGGGAACGGTCACTTCCGCGAACGGCGAGGGCGACTGAGCGGGCCGCCATGTGGTGGGCTGGGTCAGGAAATACGTCGGCTCGACAAAGCGAGACATTTGGAGGCGACCGAACAAGCTCTTCGACTGCATCCATTCGGTCATCCATGCCGCGATGGTCGGCTGACTGACTTGCGCATGCGCCACCGGGCCCAACGCGATTGCACAACCGGCCTGCAGCGCATGACGCAGAACAGTGCGCCGGGTCGATTGTCCACGTGCAAGGCATCGCGCCCTGACAAGGCCGTATGTAGCACCAAATTCAAAGTCGTACTGCTGCATTGCATACCTCCCTATCCTAAATTTCGCTTGAACCGATAGGAAATCCAACTTACTTCCGTACCGGCGGCAAATCCGTGCAGCTTCCATGCGCCACCTCCGCCGCCATGCCGATGCTCTCGCCCAGTGTGGGGTGCGGGTGAATCGTCTTGCCGATATCTACGGCATCAGCCCCCATCTCGATAGCCAGCGCGATCTCGCCAATCATGTCGCCTGCATGCGTGCCGACCATGCCGCCGCCCAGAATCTTGCCGTGACCGTGGGCTTCGGGTGAATCATCAAACAGTAGCTTGGTCACGCCTTCGTCTCTGCCATTGGCTATGGCACGGCCTGATGCCGTCCACGGAAACAGGCCTTTTTTGACCTTGATGCCTTGCGCCTTGGCCTGGTCTTCGGTCAGGCCAACCCAGGCGACCTCGGGGTCGGTGTAGGCCACGCTGGGGATGACGCGGGCGTTGAATGCAGCGCTAGCCAATTCCTTGTTGCCCTGCAACTCGCCTGCGATCACCTCTGCGGCCACATGCGCCTCATGCACGGCCTTGTGTGCCAGCATGGGCTGACCGACGATGTCGCCAATCGCGAAGATGTGGGGCACGTTGGTGCGCATCTGGATATCAACGTTGATGAAACCACGGTCTGTGACGGCGACTCCGGCTTTGTCTGCGGCGATCTTTTTGCCGTTGGGGGTACGGCCCACAGCTTGCAACACCAGGTCGTAGGTTTGCGAGGCGGGTGCGGTGCCGCCCTCTTCTGCTGATGCAAACGTCACTTCAATACCGGCTGGCGTGGCTTTGGCACCCACAGTTTTGGTCTTGAGCATGATGTTGTCAAAACGCGGCGCATTCATTTTTTGCCAGATCTTCACCAGGTCACGGTCTGCGCCCTGCATCAGGCCGTCGAGCATTTCAACCACATCGAGGCGCGCGCCCAAGGTGCTGTAGACCGTGCCCATCTCCAGGCCGATGATGCCGCCTCCCAAAATCAGCATGCGCTTGGGGACTTCTTTCAAGCCTAGTGCGCCAGTGCTGTCTACCACGCGCGGATCGTCGGGCATGAAAGGCAGGCGCACGGCCTGGCTGCCCGCTGCAATGATGCAGTTTTTGAAGGCGATGGCTTTTTTGGTACCGGTTTTTTCTTGGCCGTGCGTGCCCGTGGTTTCTTCGACTTCAAGGTGATGTGCGCCCACAAACTGGCCGACACCTCGCACCGTGGTGACCTTGCGCATTTTGGCCATGGCGGCGAGCCCGCCTGTGAGCTTGCCGATGACCTTTTCTTTGTGACCACGCAGCATATCAATGTTCACTTTAGGAGCGCCAAACTCAATGCCCAATGCTCCTAGATGGCTGACCTCATCCATCACTGCCGCCACATGCAGTAAGGCTTTGGAGGGGATGCAACCCACGTTCAGGCAAACGCCACCCAGCGTGGCGTACCGCTCCACCAAAATGACTTTCAGACCCAAATCTGCGGCGCGAAAAGCCGCTGAATACCCGCCTGGCCCTGCCCCAAGAACCAGCAAGTCACAATCCAAATCAACAGCTCCGGTGAAGTTGGATGCGGTGGGTGCGGTGGCCGAGGCCGGGCCAGGTGCCGCTGGGACGGTTTGCGCCACCACAGGGTTTGAAGCGTTGGAGGGTTGTGCGGCCGCAGTGGCAGCCCCAGCCGGATTTACGGGTGCATTGGGCGCAACCGCCGCACCTTCGACTTCCAGCATCAGCACAATCGAGCCTTGTTTGACTTTGTCGCCAATTTTGACGTTGACCGACTTGACCACACCCCCATGGCTTGACGGAATTTCCATCGACGCCTTGTCACTCTCAACGGTGATCAGGCTTTGATCGGGTTTGACCGCGTCGCCCGGTTTGACCATCAGCTCGATGACGGTGACTTCATCGAAATCACCAATATCAGGAACTCTAATTTCAATCGTTGCCATGGTGCCTCTCTCCAGAATTTGTTTTACTTCTTCAACTTGACAGTGAATATTTCAACGGGTCCGCCCGAGTTTTTGTCAAACTCACACCCTGCGTTCATGCCGATAGATGCCACATCGCGCGCGGTCTTGGCTTTGCTCCAGACGGCATGCATGGCACCCAGCGCAAAGCTGCGACCCGAGCCAATGCCCCAAAACTCGTTGAACTCGAACACTTCGCGGTAGCTATACAGGCCGTAAATGCCCGTGGCATTGGCGACCAGTACGCTGAACTGACTGGACTCATACGGGTCGTTGTCGTCTTCCTTGGTTTGGAGGAAAAAATTGTCTTTCAGCAGCGGGTGCAGCTTGGTGAAGGTGTCAAACACCTCGTCTTTGCTGCCCAACAGCAACTCCTTTTTTGGCAAAGCCAGCATCGCCTTGCGCAAGACCGGAAAGTGCGCCACTGTGCCCGCGATGCCCACAAAGCTGGGCCCAAAAGGCGTCTCGATTTTGAACAGCTTGCTGTTGGCCTCAAAGCGGTTTGACAGCCGGGTGTCACCGAAAGTCACCAAGGTGTCGGCCGCAATGGCCACCATGCCATTCTTTTTGACGACGACGACAGTGGTCACAACAGAACCCGGCGGAAGTCGGTAAGCACTTGACCAAAATAGGCGTTGAAACGCGCGGCTGCCGCGCCATCAATCACGCGGTGATCCCACGAGAGCGACAGCGGCAGCATCAACTTGGGAGCGAATGCGCTACCGTCCCACTTGGGCTCAATCTGGCTCTTGCAAACCCCCATGATGGCCACTTCAGGCGCATTGATGATGGGCGTGAAATAACGCCCGCCAATGCCACCTAACGAGCTGATGGTGAAGCAGGCACCACTCATTTCAGCAGGGCTCAGCTTGCCGTCACGCGCCTTTTTGGCCAGTTCACCCATTTCAGTTGATATCTGCATCACACCTTTTTTGTCGCAATCCTTGATCACTGGCACCATCAGGCCATTCGGCGTGTCTGCTGCAAAGGCAATGTGGAAGTACTGCTTCAGCACCAGTTGATCGCCGTCGATGGAGCTATTGAATTCGGGGAACTTCTTCAAAGCGGCAACGCTGGCCTTGATCATGAAGGCAAGCATGGTCAATTTCACGCCGGACTTTTCGTTTTCCTTGTTCATCGCCACCCTAAATGCCTCAAGGTCAGTGATGTCGCAGTCGTCATGGTTGGTGACGTGTGGAATCAAAACCCAGTTGCGATGCAAATTGGCTCCGCTGATCTTTTTAATGCGCGACATGTCTTTGCGTTCAACCGCGCCGAATTTCGCAAAGTCGACTTTGGGCCAAGCCAACAGACCCAAACCGCCCCCGTCACTCGCACCTGAGCCAGCCTTGGACTTGGATTGAGCAGCAATTGCCTGGGTTTGCACTGCGCCGCTCATGACGGATTTGGTAAAGCCTTGAACGTCCGATTCAGTGATTCGACCTTTGGTACCGCTGCCTTTGACCTCTGCCAGCGGAACACCCAGCTCGCGCGCGAACTTGCGCACCGACGGCGACGCATGGGGCAGGCCAAGTGGGGAAGACGTGGGCTGGTGTGCGGCCATGGCGACGGATGGCGCAACCGCGGCGGCAGTAGCTACCAAATTACCCACAGCGGCAACGGGTGCCACGGCCTGCGCGGCAACTGCCAGCGCGGCTAGTGCATTGCTAGCCACGGCTGGTGCATTGGCAACTACAGCGCCTTCCAAAACGGCAATCAAATCGCCAATGTTGACTTTGTCGCCCAGCTTGACCTTCAATTCTTTGACGACACCGCCCGCACTAGAAGGAATTTCCATGGCGGCCTTGTCGGACTCCACCGTCATCAGCGATTGCTCAGCCTTCACGGTGTCGCCCACTTTGACGAGAAGTTCAATCACCGCGACGTCTTTGAAGTCGCCGATGTCTGGCACTCGCACTTCAACAGGGCCGTGGCTTGAAGCACCTACGGCGACGGCAGCAACTGCAATAGGCACCGGAGCAGAAGCTGGCTGATGAGGTGAGACCGGTGTTAAAACTGGCGCTGCGCCCGCGACTTCCAGCGTCACCACCAATGAACCCTGCTTGACCTTGTCACCTAGTTTGACGAGAATTGTCTTGACGATGCCCGCGTGGCTGGACGGGATCTCCATGGATGCCTTGTCCGACTCGACGGTAATGAGTGACTGGTCGGCCGCAACCGTGTCGCCCGGTTTGACCATCAATTCAATCACTGTCACTTCGTCAAAATCCCCAATGTCGGGAACTTGAATTTCCAATAGCGCCATACTTTTCTCCTCGTTAGTGCGTTTTTTTATGGATTGATTTGGGCTTGAATTCAAGCGTACAGCGGATTGATTTTGTCAACCTTGATGTCGTACTTTTTGATGGCTTCCAACACCTTGGTCACGGGCAAAGTACCTTCTTCACTCAAAGCCTTCAGGGCAGCGACGACAATGTAATGACGGTTCACCTCAAAGTGCTCACGCAATTTGGAACGGAAATCACTGCGGCCAAAACCGTCGGTTCCCAAAACCTTGTAAGTGCGGCCTTTGGGAATGAACGAGCGAATTTGCTCGGCGTAGGCTTTCATGTAGTCGGTTGATGCCACCACCGGGCCACTGTGCTTTTCAAGCTGTTGCGCGACAAATGAGACGCGCGGCGTATCCGTTGGGTGCAGCAGGTTGTAGCGCTCACAGTCCTGACCTTCGCGCGTCAGCTCATTGAAGCTTGGGCAACTCCAGACGTTGGCAGAAACACCCCAGTCCTTCGACAGTAATTCCTGCGCCGCAATGGATTCACGCAGGATGGTTCCCGAACCCAACAACTGAACCGACAGCTTGCTTGGGGTGTCAGCACCCTCTTTGCAAAGGTACATGCCTTTGATAATTTGCTCTTCGGTTCCCACTGTCAGCCCAGGCATCGCGTAATTTTCATTCAACAGCGTGATGTAGTAATAAACGTTGTCCTGTTTTTCGACCATGCGTTTCAAACCGTGGTGCAGGATCACGCCAACTTCATGAGCGAAAGTCGGGTCGTAACTGATGCAGTTGGGAATCGTGCCCGCCATGATGTGGCTGTGGCCGTCTTCATGCTGCAGACCTTCACCGTTAAGCGTCGTACGTCCTGATGTTCCACCCAACAAAAACCCGCGCGCTTGCATGTCGCCCGCCGCCCAGGCCAGGTCGCCAATGCGCTGGAACCCGAACATCGAGTAATACACGTAAAACGGAATCATGATGCGGTTGTTTGTCGAATACGAGGTTGCCGCCGCAATCCAACTGCTCATACCGCCAGCTTCATTGATGCCCTCTTGAAGAATTTGACCCTTTTTGTCTTCCTTGTAGTACATCACTTGATCTTTGTCGACCGGCGTGTATTGCTGGCCATCCGGGTTGTAAATGCCGATCTGGCGGAACAGACCCTCCATGCCGAATGTGCGGGCCTCATCCACCAAGATTGGCACGACGCGCGGGCCTATCGCCTGGTCGCGCAACAAGGTTGTCAAAAAGCGGACATAGGCCTGCGTTGTCGAAATTTCACGGCCTTCTGCCGTGGGCTCAATCACTGATTTAAAGGTTTCAAGCGCGGGCACTGTAAATTGCTCGTCCGCTTTGACGCGACGGTGCGGCAAGTAACCGCCCAAGGCTTTGCGGCGCGCATGCAAATAACGCATTTCGGGCGTGTCGTCAGCAGGCTTGTAAAACGGGATGTCAGCAAGCTGGCTGTCTGGAATGGGCAAATTGAAGCGGTCACGGAAGATTTTGATGTCTTCATCGGTGAGCTTCTTGGTCTGGTGAACGTTGTTTTTGCCCTCTCCACTCTTGCCCATGCCAAAGCCTTTGACCGTCTTGATCAACAGCACTGACGGCTGATTTTTGTGATTCACAGCGACGTGGTAAGCCGCATACACCTTTTTCGGGTCGTGTCCGCCGCGCTTGAGGGCAAAAATCTCGTCGTCAGTCATGTGAGCCACCATTTCCAGCGTGCGCGGATCACGACCAAAGAAGTGTTTGCGCACGTAGGCTCCATCATTGGCTTTGAAGGCTTGGTAGTCGCCATCCAGCGTGTCCATCATCAGCTTGCGCAATGCGCCGTCTTTGTCGCGCGCCAGCAGTGGATCCCATTCGCTGCCCCACAGTAGCTTGATGACATTCCAGCCCGCGCCGCGAAATTCGCCTTCCAATTCCTGAATGATTTTGCCGTTGCCGCGAACCGGACCATCCAAGCGCTGCAAGTTGCAGTTGATGACAAAAATCAAGTTGTCCAGTTTTTCACGTGCTGCCAAGCCGATGGCTCCCAAGGACTCGACCTCGTCCATTTCACCGTCACCACAAAACACCCAGACCTTGCGATTTTCGGTATTGGCAATGCCACGAGCATGCAGGTACTTTAGAAAGCGGGCCTGGTAAATTGCCATCAAAGGCCCCAAGCCCATTGACACGGTAGGAAACTGCCAAAAGTTGGGCATCAGCTTGGGGTGCGGGTAGCTCGACAGCCCTTTTCCGTCAACCTCTTGCCTGAAATTAAGCAACTGCTCTTCGGTTAAACGACCTTCGAGGTAGGCCCGCGCATAGACACCTGGCGACACATGGCCCTGCACGTAAATGCAGTCGCCGCCGTGGTTTTCATTTTCTGCATGCCAAAAGTGGTTGAACCCAGCACCGAACATATGCGCCAAAGACGCAAATGAGCCAATATGGCCACCTAAATCGCCACCATCAATGGGGTGATGGCGATTGGCCTTGACCACCATCGCCATGGCATTCCAGCGCATGTAGGCGCGCAGGCGTTCCTCAATTTCTATGTTGCCAGGGCAACGCTCCTCGTGGTCAGCCTCAATGGTGTTGACGTACCCCGTGTTGGCCGAAAAAGGCATGTCGATGCTTTTTTGGCGCGCATGCTCGAGCAGTTGCTCAAGCAAAAAATGGGCGCGCTCGGGGCCTTCGGTCTGGATGACAGCCGACAAAGCGTCCATCCATTCGCGGGTTTCAAGTGTGTCGCCATCGACATTGGGCAGGCCTGCTTTCGTTGCACCGGGCGTCGAAGTAATGTTTGACATCGTTATCTCCTCGTTAATTTGACTTGATTTTGCACTCGGGTTTTATTTTGTCACGTTTCAAGCAAAATTTCAAGCTATGCTTTATAAATTCATAATGTGAAATTTACTGGCCGATACACAGAATGCCACGCCGTCTGACCTCAGCCAGAAACTTGCATGTCTCCCCTACACTTGCAGTATGTTCGGTTCATCCTCTGTTTCGATTCCCGCTGCACTTGATCCATCACGCTTGCGCAGCCGGGCCAGAACCTGGTGGCGCAAGTTGCCACCGAGCCGTCAAGATCGTTTTTCAGTGCTGGCCCCCATTGCGGCGGTTATCGTATTCCTAATCGCGATCATTTCCGCTTTTGGCTACCTGCGGCTGGAAGAAATCGAGCGGGAGCAAGAGGCTGTTAAACGCGATGTCGAATACACCCAACAACGGCTGCGCTTAAGACTGCTAGAGAGACAAGAGCAACTGATGCGTTTGGCGCGTGACGTGTCCAACCGAGAGCTCGACGCAGAGGACTTCAGAGACCGTGCGGAGTCTTTGGTTAACCAATACCCTGAACTGGAATCCATCAGTTGGATCGACGACCGCAAACGTGTTCGATCCAACTTTGGCACGGCAAGCCTCGGATCAAACCAAAGCAGGCAAAACGGAAACGTGCTGCGTCCCGGTGAAACTGACTCCAATTTCGGCTTGGCCAAAGACCTCAAACAACCGATCTATTTTCAGCGCACGGCCTCGGGCTCGCCTGCCTATTTGCAGCTGCATATTCCGCTGACCGACAAAGCCCGATTTGCGGGTGTGGTGCTGGCCGAATACTCGGTTGACGGCTTGTACCGGTACGGCGTTCCATCCGAAGTTTCAGCGCGGTACGCCGTGTCTTTGCTAGATGGCCAGGGCGGGCTGCTGGCGGGCACCCGGGTTCCCAAACCCAACCCGGCGGCAACTTTATTGCCTTGGGCCAGTCCCGCCAATTCGCATGAAGTTCCGGTGTCGCCCGTTGGCAATGGGCTCATCATCAAAGCGCAAGCCTACCGAACGTCGCTGGGTGTGATTGGCAGCGGTCTTTTTTGGCTGGTCATCGCACTAAGCTCCATGACCGTCTGGATGTTGATGGCCAACTGGCGACATATGCGCAGGCGCATGCAGGCTCAGCAAGCCCTCATTGCCGAAACCAATTTTCGCCGTGCCATGGAAAACTCCATGCTCACCGGCATGCGGGCGATGGATTTGCAAGGTCGCATCACCTACGTGAATGCAGCTTTTTGCCAAATGACTGGGTGGACCGAAGCCGAGCTGGTTGGCCGCACCGCGCCATTCCCCTATTGGCCAGAGTCAGACCGGGAAGCGCTCGCATCGCGGCTTGACGACGAGCTGAATGGCCGAACCACCCCTGGCGGCATTCAGGTTCGGGTGCAGCGCCGGGAAGGCAGCCTTTTTGATGCCCGCCTTTATGTTTCACCCTTGATCGACTCACGTGGCGCTCAGACGGGGTGGATGACTTCGATGACCGACATCACCGAGCCCAACCGGATTCGTGAGCAATTGTCAGCGTCCTATGAACGATTCACCACTGTGCTTGAGGCACTCGATGCTTCAATTTCGGTCGGGCCACTGGGAAGTGATGAATTGCTGTTTGCCAACAAGCTCTACCGCCTGTGGTTTGGAGTGCAGGCTGCGGGGCATCTCGAATTGGCCGCTCAGGCTGGGCTTCCACCCAGCCCTTTGAACGAAGAGTCCTTGGACAATGTTGATTCTTTCGCCGGATTGCCCGCCAGCACGCTGGAAGACACCGACACCGAAAGCGCCGAAATTTACCTGGCGGGCCTTGGCAAGTGGATCGAAGTGAGAACCCGCTATTTGAGCTGGGTCGATGGCCGCTTGGCCCAAATGGTCATCGCAACTGACATCACCGCGCGCCGCCTGGCTGAAGAGCAGTCAGCGGCTCAGGCAGAACGGGCTCAAACGGCAAGCCGCCTGATCACCATGGGCGAAATGGCGTCCAGCGTGGCGCACGAGTTAAACCAGCCGCTCACGGCCATTAACAATTACTGCGACGGCATGGTGTCGCGCATCAAGGCCAAGCAAATTTCTCAGGAAGATTTGTTGGGGGCGCTTGAAAAGACTTCCAAACAAGCGCTGCGGGCGGGCCAGATCATTCAGCGCATTCGTTCGTTTGTGAAGCGCAGCGAACCCAATCGGACACTGTCTGAAGTGGCCGCGATGGTGGGCGAGGCGGTCGAACTGGCCGACATTGAAGTGCGCAGGCGCAATGTACGACTCACCCATTACGTTGCAGCCCGCCTGCCGCAATTGTTGGTTGACCCGATTTTGATCGAACAAGTTTTGGTGAACTTGCTTAAAAACGGCGCTGAATCGGTTGATTCAGCTGAACGGCCAACCGCCCGGCGCAGCGTGGTGTTGCGTGTGGGCCTGAAGCGAGTGGATGAAAAATCTGTCGTCGAGTTTTCAGTGCAGGACTCAGGCAAAGGGCTGGCCCCCGAAGTGATGGACCGGCTGTACGAAGCGTTTTTCTCGACCAAGGCTGAAGGCATGGGCATTGGCCTGTCGTTGTGCCGCTCAATCGTCGAATCTCACCAGGGCAGAATGAAGGCCGAGAACCTCTACAATAGCTCTGAAGTCACGGGTTGCTGCTTCTCTTTTTGGTTACCCTTGGCCGAACCGGTGTCAACCGCTGCACCATCCACCAGAAAACACACGAGGGCCCCAGGGTAACTGCATGAGCTTGATTCCAAAAAAGGGCACTGTTTACGTCGTCGACGATGACGAGGCCGTTCGCGATTCTCTGCAATGGTTGCTTGAAGGCAAAGATTTCCGGGTTCGATGCTTCGATTCTGCAGAGTCGTTTTTAAGCCGTTACGACTCCCGAGAAGTCGCCTGCCTGATTGTGGATATCCGCATGGGCGGCATGACTGGTCTCGAATTGCAGCGCAGGCTGATCGAAGCACGCTCGCCATTGCCTATCGTCTTCATCACGGGCCATGGCGACGTTCCCATGGCAGTGGACACCATGAAAAAAGGCGCGATGGACTTTTTGCAAAAACCGTTCAAGGAAGACCAATTGGTCAGCCTGGTGGAACGCATGCTGCTGCACGCCAAAACCACTTTTTCAGACCACCAGCAGTCGGCCAGCCGCGAGGCATTGCTGGCCAAGCTGACCTTGCGTGAATCGCAAGTGCTTGAACGCATCGTCGCTGGGCGGTTGAACAAGCAAATTGCCGACGACCTGGGCATCAGCATCAAGACCGTCGAGGCACACCGCGCCAACATCATGGAAAAGCTCAACGCCAACACGGTTGCAGACCTTCTGAAAATCGCCTTGGGCCAAAGCGCTCCAAAACCTTGAAAGCGTGGCACTGACGCTTTCAACCTTGACTCTATCCTGATTGGGACCACGCCCGCACCCTTTTTGGATTTGCGGGCGTTTTAATTTGACAAAGCTTTTTTGACTATGACCGCCCAACTCATTGACGGCGTTGCCGTTTCAAAGCAATTGCGACTTGACATTGCAAAGCGCGCCGCAGCACTCAAGGCGCGTGGCGTTACACCCGGCCTGTCCGTTATTTTGGTCGGAGACGACCCAGCCAGCCAGGTTTATGTGCGCAACAAAGTGCAAGCCTGTGCAGACACAGGCGTTCATTCGCTGCTGGAAAAGTACGACGCCTGCCTGTCTGAAAGCGCCCTTTTGGCCCGAATTGACGCACTGAACCTGGACCCTGGGGTTCATGGCATCCTGGTGCAACTGCCCTTGCCTTCCCACATCAACGCTCACAAAGTGATTGAGTCCATCGCCCCCGCCAAAGACGTGGACGGTTTTCATGTAGCGAGCGCTGGCGCCTTGATGACCGGAACGCCGGGTTTTTGGTCCTGCACGCCGTATGGTTGCATCAAGCTGATTGAAAGCACGGGCACCCCCATCAAAGGCAAACACGCGGTTGTGATTGGCCGCAGCAACAACGTCGGCAAGCCCATGGCCTTGATGTTGCTGCAAAAAAATGCAACGGTGACTGTTTGCCACAGCGCCACACCCAATTTAAAGCTGCACACCGCTCAAGCCGACATTGTGGTGTCGGCTGTCGGTCGGCAAAATACGGTCACTGCGGACATGGTGAAGCCCGGCGCCGTGGTGATTGACGTCGGCATGAACCGCAACGAGCAAGGCAAGCTGTGTGGCGATGTCGATTTTGCAGCCGTCAAAGAAGTTGCAGGCTGGATCACTCCCGTGCCGGGCGGTGTTGGCCCCATGACCATCACCATGTTGCTGGTCAATACGCTGGAAGCGGCAGAGCGGTCTACGGAATGCTCGGCTCCAGTGCCAACTACCTCTTGAGAAATTCGCTGCCAGCGCCAACTACCGCTATTGGAACCCTGCTGCCCTTTACTTTGAGCAAACCATGACAAACACCCACAATCCGCTTCTCGATTTTTCTGACTTGCCCCTGTTTGACCGTATTCAGCCCGAGCATGTCGGCCCGGCCATGGATTTGCTGGTGGCCGACTCCAGCGCTGCCCTCGATACAGTCACAGCAGCGGACTTTCCAGCGCAATGGACCGACATCTCCAAAGTGTTGGACGTGTCGACCGAGCGCTTGGGCCGAGCGTGGGGTGCTGTGACCCACCTGAAAGGTGTTGCCGACGCCCCCGCCCTGCGCGCTGCCTACAACGAGTCATTGCCCAAAGTGACCGAGTTTTACACCCGGCTGGGCGCTGACGAGCGCCTT
>JANNCN010000087.1:0-13349 GCA_031386665.1 Rhodoferax sp.
CTTGTCATCCGGGAGGCATTCATATAGGGCTTTGGGGTGGAAGGCGCGCGGCAGCGATCTGTCAGTCACCCAAAAAATGCCCAAGCGAAAGCTTGACGCATTTTTCGACCTCGCGCGTGCTTTCACTCCAAAACCGCATGCGCATTGCCCAGTCGCCGCGCGGGGGTTGAAAGCCAACTTACCTCAATTCGCATCCCACCGATACACAGCTTGACACAGCGACACACCGGAAAATCCACGTCCATTCAAAAACAGGTAAATTTACCACAATTGTAGTAAATTTTCCTGTTTTCACTCCATTTTCTGAAAATACGAAGAAAAGAGGCCTCTAGCTCGCGGATTTATTCAATAGTTTGCTATTTATTGTATAGCATAAAAAATCACCATACAGACCTGCTCCTGATTAAAACTCAAGGGTAAGCCCTTGGTATCACCTGCTCCAATGCAGCCCATCTGCACAAACTGTTTCTCAAGCTTGGCCTGCCTTCGTATTCTTCAGGGGTTTCAAAATTACTCTCCCGTCAGGACAAGACCATGAACCCAATCAAACGCCGTGTCGTACTTCAAATCGGCCTTGCTGCATCGTCAGTCTGCCTTCCAGGGGTGACCGCAGCGCAGACACAAAACCTGCCAGAGTCGGCCCGAATTTTGGTGGGCTTTCCGCCGGGTGGCGGGATTGACTTGATCTCGCGCCGCCTGGCCGAACAGCTCACAGGCAAACTGGCCAAAGCCGTGATTGTGGACAACCGGCCCGGCGCGGCGGGCCGCATTGCCGTCGACATTGCCCGCCAAAGCCCGCCAGACGGGTTGACCCTGCTGATGAACCCTGCGGGTGTGTTGACCATCAACCCGCACACCTTCAAAAAGTCAAACTACGACCCTTTCAAAGACTTCACGGCGCTGAGCTTGACAGCCTTGATTGACTTTGGTTTTGCAGTAGGCCCAGGCGTGCCAGCAGATGTCAAAAACCTGACGGACTTTGCCAAGTGGGCCAAAGCCAATGAGGGCCGGGTGACTTATGGCTCGCCAGCGGCTGGAGCGCCACCGCATTTTGTGGGCGACCACCTCAGCCGAAAGCTCGGCCTGAACATGACGCATGTGCCCTACCGTGGCGGTACGCCGGCCATGAACGACTTGATGGGTGGTCAGATCAGCGCGCTGGTGCTGACCTTGGGCGACCTGGTTCAACCTGCCAAGGCGGGCAAACTGCGCTTGCTGGCGTCCACCGGCCCAGCGCGGTCAAAATTTGCGCTAGATACGCCAACTTTTGCCGAGCAAAATGTCACAGGGCTTGATTTGCGCGACTGGTTTGGCGTTTACATTGCGGGCAACGCCAGTGCAGACGTGATCGCTAGGGTGCTGCCGTTGATTCGCAACGCGGTGGCAAGCGCCACCTACGTGCAAGGCGTGGCCACCTTGGGCATTGAGGCTGCCTCATCAACGCCCCAAGAAATGGACCAACTGGCGCGTACCGACTACGAGCGCTGGGGCGCGATCGTCAGAGCCTCAGGCTTTACCGCCGACGTTTAAATTGGGGGCGACGACAGGCAGGTCTGCCACGCAGGCGTGCACAATGCCGCGCAACCACAGGTGAGCTGGGTCATGCGCCAGGTGCGCGGGCCAGGCCAACACCTCAACCAAGGGGGGCATTTCAAACGGCGTATCGATAAGCCGCAACGGCAAATGCTGCGCAAAATGCTCTGCCTGCCTGCGGTGCAGGGTGGCGACACGGTGGGTACCCAGCAGCACTTGCGGCACGATGCTGAAGTTGTCTACCACCAGTTCAATCTTGCGCTGCTGGCCCGCCCGGGGCAAAAACCACTCTTCAAAAGACAAACTTTGGGCATCACCAAAATGCACTGCAACGTGGCCCAAAGCCATGTACTGCTCAAAAGAGAAAGTCTCGCCCACCAGCGGGTTGTCTGACCAGACCATGCAGACATGAGAGTCTTCAAACAGACGGGTTTTTGGCTCAGGAAAGGCGCTCATATAGGGCTCAGGCATGACCAACAGATCGATGTCGCCTCGCTCAAAGACTTCAAGCGCACGCGGCATGGGGCTGCGAATGTCAAGCACCACCGATGGCGCTTCGTTGGCAACACGCTGCACGGTCTTGGCCAAAAGCACGGTGGTGGCGTAGTCAGACGCGCAAATTAAAAACCTCCGTTCTGCGGTGGCTGGGTCAAACCCAGGCTTGCGCGCAATGGTGGCGCGCGCTTGCAGCAGCGTGTCACGCACGGGGACCACCAGGCTTTCTGCCAATGCGGTCAAGACCAGGCGCCTCCCCACCGGCACCAGCAATTCGTCGCCAAAGTACTCACGCAACCGTGCCAGTGCGCCGCTTGCTGCCGACTGCCCAATGTGCACACGCTGACTTGCTTTAGTCACGTTGCGCTCTTCCAGCAGGGCGTCCAGAACGACCAGCAAATTCAAGTCAAAACGGTCTAGTCGCATGGTGTCTTCAGTGGATTAATAGGGTAATCCCTAGGTATTGGCTGGGCTGATGCGGTTCATCAAAACAAACTGTTTTTAGTCTGCGTCGAATGTCGATATTGTTCGGGCTGTTCAGACACTTCGCCCGGCCATTTTCACAATTTCAAGTTGCAAATTATGACCTCAACGCCCTCCCATTTAAACCTGCTCGCATGATCACACTCTATGGCTCAATGGCATCGCGGGCGCACCGCGTCGTTTGGATGCTCAAGGAATGCGGATTGGACTTTGACCATGTTCAAACCAATTTTTTCGATGGCAGTACCCACAAGCCCGAGTTTTTGGCAATCAACCCCAACGGGCGCGTGCCGGTTTTGAGCGACAACGGATTCGTTCTATTTGAATCGTTGGCAATCAACCTGTACCTGGCCAAAAAGTATGGCGGGGCCTTGGCACCAGCCAATGAAAAAGAAGATGCCCTGTGCCTGCAATGGGGTTTTTGGGTCATGAGCGAAGTTGAAAAGACACTGCTGTTTGCGTCAGTCAACCGGGCGCTGTTTGCAGAAGGCTCGCGTGACGAAGAGCAGGCCCTCATGGCCATTGCCAAGCTGAGTCGCCCATTCAAAGTGCTGGATGCGCAGTTGGCGGGCAGTGCCCATGTGCTGGGCGAGCGCTTCACCGTTGCCGACCTGAACATTGCCACGGTGATGGACTTGGCGCCCCAATGTGGTATCTCGCTTGAGCCTTGGCCGCACGTCAATGAATGGCATCAGCGGTGCCTTGCGCGCCCAGCAGCAGCCGACTGGAAATCAGTCAAATTCTCCATTCCCCGTCCCCCCACGCCCTTGGGCCTACTGAAGATGTTTGTTTGAAGCACAGTCCATACAAGACATGACCGAAATCCAAATGTTGATCAACGGGCAGCAAGTAAACGCCTCGAACGGCGCAAGCTTTGAACGGCGCAATCCGCTGTCGCGAGCGGTGGCCACCGAAGCACCAGCGGCAACGGTGGAAGATGCCCGGGCTGCGGTAGAAGCGGCAGCCGCAGCCTTCCCGGCTTGGGCCGCTTTGGGCCCGGGCGCCAGGCGCGCCCTACTGCTCAAAGCATCCCACGAAATAGAAGCCCGCGCCGATGCATTTGCGGATGCCATGGCCAATGAAACAGGGGCTTCGCGCATGTGGGCTGGCTTTAACGTTCACTTGGCAGCCGACATGCTGCTGGAGGCTGCCGCATTGACGACCCAAATTAGTGGTGAGGTCATTCCGTCAGACATACCCGGCAGCCTGGCCATGGGCTTGCGCGTGCCCGCAGGCGTGGTGCTGGGCATTGCACCTTGGAACGCACCGATCATTTTGGGCGTGCGCGCCATCGCGGTGCCTCTGGCTTGCGGCAACACCGTGGTGCTCAAAGGCTCGGAACTGTGCCCTGCCACCCACGGGCTCATCGCAACCGCGTTGCAGGCGGCAGGTTTGCCACCGGGTGTGCTGAACTTTGTGACCAATGCCCCGACAGATGCAGGCCCCGTGGTCGAAGCCATCATTGCGCATCCGGCGGTGCGGCGTGTTAACTTCACCGGTTCAACCCACGTGGGGCGCATCATCGCCCAGAGTTGCGCCCGGCACCTCAAACCGGCGGTGCTGGAACTGGGTGGCAAAGCACCCCTGGTGGTGCTGGACGACGCCAATCTTGACGCGGCTGTGGCAGCGGCTGCGTTTGGCGCGTTTGCCAACTCAGGGCAAATCTGCATGTCCACTGAACGCATCATCGTAGACCAGCAAGTGGCCGACGAATTTGTGCTGCGCTTCGGTGCCAAGGCTGCCAGCCTGACGATCGGCGACCCACGCGACACAGCAAGTGGCCCCAAGGTTCTGGGCGCGGTTGTCGACCGCTCCACAGTTGAACGCTGCAATGCACTGATCGAAGACGCTTTGGCCCAAGGTGCGCGCCTGGTATGCGGTGGCACAACGGACTCGCTCGTGATGCATGCCACCGTGCTGGACCACGTCACACCCACGATGCGCATCTACAGCGAGGAGAGCTTTGGCCCCGTGAAGCCGGTGGTGCGAGTGGCCGGTGTTGCAGAGGCCATCGCCTGTGCGAACGACAACTCGTTTGGACTGTCGGCGGCCGTGTTTGGCCGCGACATCGCCCGCGCATGGCAGGTGGCACAGCAAATTCAGTCGGGCATCTGCCATGTCAACGGCCCTACCGTGCATGACGAGGCACAGATGCCGTTTGGTGGTGTCAAAGACTCAGGCTATGGCCGGTTTGGCGGTAAAGCTGGCATTGAAGCCTTCACCGAACTGCGCTGGATGACCTTGCAGACCGCGCCGCGCCACTACCCTTTCTAAAAGTTGTACCTCGTACTGAATCAACTCACCCCAATAAACCTGATTTGAACACCCCATGGCTAAACTAGAGATGTACTATTCACCAGGGGCTTGCTCCTTGGTTTCTTTGATCGCGCTAGAAGAAGTGGGCGCAATTTACACGCCCCATCCCGTCTTGCTGTCTCGCGGCGAGCACAAACAGCCGACTTACCTCTCTCTGAATCCAAAGGGAAAAGTGCCTCTGATGCTGTTGGATGGGAAACCACTTACAGAAAACGTGGCGATTCTGACCGCATTGTCGAGACTGTTCCCTCAAGCGGGTCTGTTACCCACAGAGGACTTGGTAGCAGAGGTGCAAGCCCTGTCGATGCTGGCGTGGTGTGCGTCAGGTCTTCATCCTTACATCACGCGGCTTTGCATGCCGCAATTCATTTGCGATGTCGCGTCGGTTGCGCCGCGAATTCAGGAGATGGCGGCAGAGATGCTTACCAAGAACTTGACTATCTTGGAAAACCAACTTCAAGACCGAAACTGGTTTTTACAAAAATGGTCAGGGGTTGACGCCTACGTGTTTTGGGTTTGGAAGCGCATTCAGGGCGCGCCCATAGATCTCGTCGCATTTCCAAAATTGGCAGACCACTATCAAAGAATGCAGTCCCGCCCCAGCGTTCAGCGTGCCTTGGCGGTTGAAGCATCAGCCATCTAAACCCTCAAGCGCTCGATCCAACCCAAATTCGCTCCCATTCAAACCTACAGAGAAAACCAAATGAGCACCATCAACGCCATTGATCCCTCACTGATCGCTGATATCGCAACGCCGCAACAACACGCAGCAGTCGGCGAGAAAACAGCGCTTCCCAACCACGGCGGCGGTCTTAAGTTTCCGGACATTCTGATTTACCGCGGTTACTCGGCCCCCGTGCGCATTGAGACCGATGTGTACGACCTCGAAGTCGAAGGCATCATTCCGCCCGAATTGAACGGTGCCTATTACCGTAACAGTGCCGACCCCCAATACCCGCCACTGCATGGAAAGGACTTGTTCCTCAATGGAGACGGGATGATTCACATGGTGCGGTTTGAAAACGGCCACGCCGATTTGAAAACCCGGTATGTCAAAACTGAAAAGCTGGCATTGGAAAGAAAGGCCCGGCGCGCCCTTTTTGGGGCCTACCGAAATTCGTTCACCGATGATCCGTCGGTGGCGGGCAAAGACAACGGCACCGCCAACACCTCGGTCATGTGGCACCACGGCAAACTGTTTGCACTCAAAGAGTCGCAACGGCCAATGCAGCTTGATCCAAACACGCTTGAAACACTAGGTTTGTGGGACTTCAATGGCCGCCTTAAAAGTAAAACTTTCACAGCGCATCCCAAACTAGACCCCGAAACTGGCGAAGCCATCGCATTTGGCTACAACACGGGCGGCGTGGCCAGCGATGAGGTCGAAATTTTCACCATTTCACCCGCTGGCGACATCGTTCGCACCGAGGTGCTTGAGGCACCTTACCCGTCGATGATTCACGACTACCACGTGTCGCGAAACTACATTGCGTTCACCATTTGCCCGATGGTCTGCGACTGGGAGCGCGTCAAAAATGGCGAGCCGTTCTTTCATTGGGACTCCACCAAAAAAACCATGATTGGCATCATCCCGCGCAAAGAAGGCGTCAAGGCCATACGTTGGTACACCTGCCCGAAAGTGGCCATGCAAACCCACACCTTCAACGCTTGGGAAGATGGGTCTGTGCTGCACCTAGATCATTTTGTAACAGGCTCTGGCTGGCTGAGCCAGTTCCCTGATTTGCACGACCCTGAAGCCAAAGAGAAACCACCCTTTGGCGAGCGCTGGTCGTTTGATTTGGCCGACCCCAAAGACGAGTTCACCATCAAGCGCCTAATTAACCACATCGGCGAGATGCCAGTGATTGACCCTCGCTACGCCATGAAGCGAACCAACCATTTTTACTTTGGCACCTTCAATCCCACACTGGGGCCGATGTTACCGCTGGCATCCAAAGGACCACCTTTTACCTGTCTTGGCCACTTTGATGAAGCCAAAGACAAGCTGAGCTTCTATTACGCTGGGCCCAACGCCGCGCCTGAGGAACCCTGCTTCGTACCTAAAAGCGCTGACGCGCCCGAAGGCGAGGGCTGGCTGCTCACAATGGTGGGTCGCCGCTCAGAAAACCGCACCGACTTAGTGATCCTCGACGCTGCCCACATTGACCGAGGCCCCCTGGCCATCGTCAAATTTCCGTGCCGTGTACATGAAGGTTTTCATGGAATTTTTGTACCAGCGACTTCACTCAATTGACATCTCATTCGCTTTTTTGACTTCCATTCCTGTTCTGCACTACCCCTCTCAATCTATGAAAATCTCTCACCTCCTGGCAACATGCATATTGGCTCTGGTATCGCTGACTACCCAAGCCGCTGGCCCTTCAACCGAATCAAACAAGCGGATCGTGCTTGACTTTTATGACGCTGCATTGGTCCGGCAAGATGTGGATGCTGCGGTCAAATTCATTGGGCCGACTTACATCCAACACAACCCCACCGCGCCAGACGGCGTTGAAGGCCTCAAGGGGTTCATCAAGTTCCTGAAAGAAAAGTACCCCAACCGCAAGGGTGAGATCAAACGCGTCATTGCGGAAGGCGACTTGGTCGTCCTGCACGTTCATTCCAAATCAATGCCAGAAGACCGGGGTAGCGCCATCATGGACATTTTTCGTCTTGAAAATGGAAAGATTGTGGAGCATTGGGATGTGATTCAGCCGATTCCTGAGAAAGCTGCAAACCCTAACTCGATGTTTTGAGTTCAACCACCCATGCCAGAAAAATCAAACTTGCGACGACGCTGGTTGCTGGGCGGGCTGGGCGCAGTCGCGGCGGCAACCGGTGCCACCTATTTGGCGCGAAGGCCTTTGACCCGGTTGGCCTTCGCGACGATTGTCGACAACCGAAAATTTGAGAAAACCAGCTATTCGTTTGAAGACAGCAATGTCTGCAACCTAGCAGCTACCGCCGTTGATGGGCCGTTTTACTTGCCCACATCTCCGCCGCGAAGCGACATACGCGACCAACAAATCGGCCAACTTCTTAAGCTGAAACTGAAGTTTGTAGACGCGAGCACCTGCCAACCCATCTCGGGCGCGGCGGTCCACATCTGGCATGCCAATGCCCTTGGACAATACAGCGGCTACCCGTCTCACAACCCGGACATCATCAAGTTGACGCCTGGGCACGAACCCGCAGAAAACAACGATCAGTTTTTACGGGGTTACCAAATTACCGATGCGAATGGTCGGGTCGATTTCTTAACAATTTCCCCAGCGTGGTACTCCTTTCGAACCCCCCACATCCATGTGAAGGCATTGGTTGGCGCTAAGGCGGTGTTGACGACACAACTGTATTTCCCGGAATCCTCCAACACAAGAATCCGCGAGAATTTGCAGCCCTACCGCAATCGACCGGCACCGATTGTTAACAACCAAAGCGACCCTGTCATTCGTGCGAGCCGAGGTGGTGCGGGTGGCTGGTTGACGATGAGATCGGCAGGCGAAATTGATACCGGCACCCTAACCATCGGAGTTTCAGGTCTCGAACCGAAGTTGGCGACACATGGTCGAACCGGAACTGCGTGATATCGAAACGCAAAAGAGCCCCAAAAGTACAGGCATCGTGCCTTTCATCGCGGCGGGTGCCATGTTCATGGAGAGCTTGGACTCCACCGTGATCGTGACGGCGCTACCCGCTATGGCGCTTGACTTTGGTGTCAGCACCACCAGCGCCAGTCTGGGCGTCAGCATGTACCTTTTAGCGGTTGCAGTTTGTCTTCCGTTGAGCGCTTGGTTGGCAGACAGATTTGGCACCCGCACAGTGCTTTGGCTTGCAGTGTCGATGTTCACTGTGGCCTCTGTACTGTGCGGGTTGAGCACCACCCTGTGGGAGTTTGTGAGCATGCGAGTCTTGCAGGGGGCCAGTGCCGCTTTGATGACACCAGTCGCCAGACTCGTGGTGGTGCGCAACATGTCAAAGAGCGCGCTGATGCATGCGATTGCCATCATCACCTGGCCAGCGTTGATCGCACCGGTTTTAGGCCCTCCACTGGGCGGGTTCATCACAACCTACGGGTCGTGGCACTGGATCTTCTTTATCAATCTGCCGATTGGACTTGTTGGCGTCTGGATCGTCTCGCGATTCATACCGCAGCAGGTTTCGTCGGATCGGCGGCCATTTGACTTCGGCGGCTTCATCTTGACGGCGTCGGCGTTGGTCGGGCTGATTGGCGGGCTAGATTTGATAAGCGGCGGCAAAGGGCTTTGGCATGCAGGTGCAGGCCTACTGGTTTTCGGACTGCTTTTGGGTGCTATGGCGACGCGCCACGCGCTTAACCACGCACATCCTGTGGTCAGTCTGGCAGCCCTTGGTACACAGACGTTTTTCACCACTGCCATTTCAGGCGGCTTGTTTTCTCGGATCGCAATCAGCGCCACCCCTTTTCTATTGCCTCTGCTGTTTCAAACAGCTTTCGGTTACAGCGCGTTCACATCTGGTTTGCTGTTGCTCGCCTATTTTGTCGGCAACATCGGCATGAAGTTGGTTGCCTCCAGGCTCATTCGACGTTGGGGGTTCAAACAAATTCTCCTGTGCAATGGCATTGACTTGTCGGCTAGCGTTTTAGGCTGCGCGTTTTTGACACCGCAATGGCCGATCCCCTGGGTGATTGCTGTGCTTTTAGCGGGTGGCATGAGCCGCTCATTGCAAATGACAGCCTTGAATTCTTTGGCTTTTGCAGATGTGGTGCCTTCGCAAATGAGTGCGGCAAATACCTTGGCGGGCGTAGCGCAGCAAATTGCCATCACGCTGGGTGTCGCAGTGGGCGCTGTCTTTCTCAATTTGAGCCAGCTTTGGCGGGCCGGGTCAGTCTTCGAACTACAAGATTTTCAATTCGCCTTTCTTGCAATCGCCACTCTGGGGTTCATTGCTGTCTTCGCAAATTCTCGCTTGCCTCTTTCAGCCGGACAAGCCGTCAGTGGTTACCAAGGCAAACGTCAAATTTAGTCATTTAGCTTCTTTCATCCTCTTAAGAAAAGCACAGAGACCACCATGAGCAACGCCCACCACCCCAACCGCGCTGCCATTCCGGTGCAACTTGATGGTGGACGCTGGCGAATTGCGCACCATGAATGGCCGAAAGTGGAATAATCCGCCGAGAATCGCCCTAGGAAAATCGGCTTCATTGGGAGACTCAACTTGCAACGTGCAACTTGCAACTCCAACTCCAACTTCCACTTCCACTTCCACTCAAACTCTGTCATGACCTCAATCACCCTGGCTCAAGCCAATCAAATCATTACCGCCGCCTTGACCAAATCTAACGCGGCAGGCTACAAGCCCATGGGCGTTGTGGTGCTTGACGAATCTGGAAATCTGAAGGCATTTGCCCGCGAAGACGGTGCCAGCATGTTCCGGTTTGACGTGGCACGGGCCAAAGCCTGGGGGGCCGTGGGCATGGGCGCATCCAGCCGGGTGCTGATGCAACGTGCCAAAGACAACCCAAATTTCTTCGTTTCACTTTCTGCCACATCAGACGGCAAATTTTTGCCACAAACCGGTGCCGTGCTGATCAAAAACAGCGCGGGCGAAGTGATTGGTGCCGTGGGTGCCAGCGGGGGCACGGGCGATGAAGACGAAGCGATTTGCATGGCGGGTGTTGAGGCCGCAGCGCTGGTGCATGGCTAAGCTCACGCAAATTGGGTCGAGTTGGGTCGAGTTTGGTCGAGTTGGGACTAGAGCATGCCAAAAAGCATCAAATTTACCACAATTGTGGTAAATTTGACGAAAATTCGCGTTTTCGACAAAATTATTGCCAAAATATGCCTCTAGCTCTCGAATTATATCAATAGTTTGCTATACAAATAGTAGCAAACGAGAGCTTTCACCAGATTGCTTAACCGCGCCAAAACATCAGCTCTGACGATCAAGCTGGGCTCAAACTGAGCAAACCACTCAACCGGTGTGGCCTTTGAACATCGCAAACTCTTCTGCCAGCAACGTCACCGTACTGCCCGCCTGCACGGCTGCGTGGCTGACCAAAGCGGCCACCAGGGTTTCGCAAAGCGAGTGCGACAACTGATGCGCAGTAGCAGCATCGTTCACCCAAAATTCGTCAATTCCAGTCAGCGGGGCGTTCTCACCAGGGCGCGCCAAAACATGGTTTTGGACGTGGCGCTTAACCAACTTTTCTGACGGCGTTTGAGCCCAAAGCGCTGTGGCCTGTGCCCAAGCTTGCGTAAATTGATCAGCAACACAATCGGGCGCACGTTGGTGCAGCAAGAACACTTTGAATGACGCCGATCCCTTTCCTTCCGTTTCGCTAACGACTTGCTCGCGAATGGGCATCTTGACCACCGTCGCTTGGTCTACAAAGTTGTCCTCGTCTGGTTGGAGCTGGTTCAAATAGAACGGTTGTTGAAGTGACCCAAGCGCCTGACCCATGTCTTTAAACCAAACTTCGGTGACAAAGTCGCGGTTCAATGCAAACGGGTCTGATCCTGGCGCCGTTGCGCGAAACGTCCCGTCAAAAACTCGGTTTTGCGAATAGGCTTGGGGGGCCTTGCCGGGCTCTTGCTCAATGTAGCGCAACACCATTGCACCGTGAACGTTGCGAATATGGTGGTGGTGCTGCGCCAATGTCGTGCCTGGTCTGCGCCGTCCGACGATCATCATCTTGATCATGCAATTCCCTTTTTGAGTATTGTTGAATTAATTTTCAGCAGTCCAGGCTTGTCAAGGCTTGGGCTGCACGGTTCGAGCCGCCGCCTGAGCCGCCGCATGCTGCAGCGATCCGATATAAGCCATGCTTTGCTTGTCGTTGCGATCAATATCAAACTCGAATGCGGTGATTTTTCCGTCACTGATCTTCCAAATCTCATTTCCCAAGATTCGGTCGATGCCAGCAGCACGAACCTTGGCGCTCGTGAACTCGACTCTGGCATTGAGCGTGCCAGGTGTGCTCGAGACATTCAACGTATTGATCCGCCCGCCCACATCGACTGCCGTTTCTTTGATGAACGCCCGAATGATGGCCTTGCCCTGGCAGGGATTTGGCTTGCAACGGCCCGGATTGTTGAAGGTCGCAGCATCGGCCACCAAAGCCATCATGCCTTCCAGATCGCCTTGGTTCATAGCCTTTTCGTACCGGTAGTAGGCGTCAGCTTCGGGCGATTGCATGGCGCTCGATGCGCAGGCGCTGACCAGTGCCGCTGCGAGCAGCACAAGAGGCCATTTGAAATTGGAAGGTAAGTTCATTGAAACTCCTGAGAGTTAAGTTGTAGAGAATTAAGTTGAATAGCTGACAGGGCCAACGACTGGGTAGGCCGCCAATCAATCCACTTCAAGCGACAAATTGGCGGCCTTGGCGACCTGCTCCATCAGCTTGAAGTCATTTCTTACAAAGGCTGCCATTTGCTCTGGTGTCATGCGAGGCGGTTCGCCGCTTCCCAATGCCGCCAGTTTGGCGTACACATCCGGTTCAACCATCGCTTTGACGACCGCAGCATTCAAGGTTTTGATCACCTCAGGCGGCGTACCGGTTCGGGCAAACACACCGATCCAACCCGTCAGTTCATAGCCTTTGATGCCAGCTTCGGCCATGGTCGGCAAATCGGGGAGTGACGCCATGCGCTTGACACCTGTTTGGGCCAGCGCGTTGAGTTTTGCGTCTTTGACGAATCGCTCCACGGACGACCAGGGAAGAAACATGAAACTGACTTGTCCCGACAGCAGGTCATTCAAACCAGCCGACATGCCTTTGTAAGGAATGTGGTCGAACTTGACCCCCGCCAATTGACCAAACATTTCGCCACCCAAGTGAGTGGTGTTGCCAATTCCTGCTGAACCGTAGGCGAAGGGCTTGCTCTGTGTTTTGGCGCGAGCAACAAGTTCAGCGACTGTTTTGACTGGCAAAGACGGATGAGCAACAAGCACCAAAGGTCCGGGCGAGACCAACATCGCCAAGGGCACGAAATCTTGGGCCGCACTGTAGGGCAGCTTGCGGTAAATCGCTGAATTGATGGTGAATGCGCCTGTTCCGATGAGCAGAGTTTGGCCACCCGCTGGTGCTTTGGCGACAAAGTCAGTCGCAATGGTGCCATTGGCTCCGGCCTTGTTTTCCACGATGACTTGCGTACCCAAGGACTCAGCCAGTTTGCCTGCGAGCAGCCGCGCCGCCAAATCTGCAGGCCCGCCCACCGTGGTTGGCACAACAATGCGAACAACGCCATCAGGAAACGGCGCAGCTTGCGCCGCACACCACGGAATTGCGAGTGACAATAGCAAGCCCAAAACTTTCAGATACGTGTGGGCTTGCTGAAAGTTGCGAAATCCTGCCAACGCACTTTTTACAAACAGATTCATGACGAAGTTGTTTATACCGAGCAGCACATCGACCCCATCAGCCGATGCATGACGCCAACTGTAGGCACCAAGCAAGCATTTGAAAAATTGATTGAATCAATTCGTCGAATCGAAAAACCCAATAGATTTAGGGTTTTTGCTAGGTTGAAAGTGGAGCTTAG
>JANNCN010000090.1:0-11700 GCA_031386665.1 Rhodoferax sp.
GTCGCCTGCTGCGCTCCATCGCCAAGGGCGAGGCGGTGACGCAGGACACCTCGACGCTGGAGAACCCGGCGATCTTGGATCAACTGGGGCAGGCGTATTGAAGTGTTGAATGTGACGGGTGCAGCAACGCTGCTGCCAGAAGCAAAAAAGCCTGCTTGCGCAGGCTTTTTTTTGACCGCTGGCTCACAGGCCAGCAATGTCCAATTGGCTTACTTCGTTGCCAGAACCCAAGCGGCCAGCGTCTTGGCTTCAGCTTCGCTTACCTGCGCATTGGCGGGCATGGGCACGGCACCCCACACGCCAGCCCCACCTTTGACGATTTTTGCAGCCAGCTTGTCGGCCGCACCTTTGTCTGAAGCGTATTTGGCTGCCACTTCTTTGTACGAGGGGCCGACCAGCTTTTTATCGACAGCGTGGCAGGCCATGCAGTTTTTAGAGGTGGCCAGTGCCTGGTCTGCAAACGCTGGAGCGGCGGCAGAAACGGCGGCGATCATGGCTAGTTGAGCAAACAGGGAGCGGTTCATGGATTTCCTCGTGGCTGGGTTGGCTTGATTGACCTGGGCGGCTAGCTTGTTGGGCTAGGAACTTCGGTTACATTCCCTCAACGCTATTGTAGTGAGCTGCGTTGACACGCTCGATTCATCATTGGCGACTTATTTTAGGAGACTGGCATGTTGTTTCTGGGTCTGGGCTTGGTCTTTTTAGCCATGTGGTACCTTGAAATTGGCCCCGTTGCCAGTTGGTCTTGGTACGTGATTTTTGCACCCTTTGGCTTGGCCGTGGCGTGGTGGGCCTATGCGGACGCCAGCGGCTACACCAAGCGCAAAGCGATGGAAATCGAAGACGCCAAGAAAAAAGCGCGAGTGGACAAAAACAAAGAGGCGATTGGCACGCTGCAAAGCAAGCGCCGCCGGTAGTTCAGGCCGTTCAGCGTCCTTTTTCAAGCCATCAACGCTGCAAATTGCTTCAATAGTCGTCCAAAACCGCGCCTTTGCTCGCGGTTGACGCGTTAAAGGCAAATTTAGCCTGCACCCCCCGGGTGTAGCGCGGCGCGGGGGCTTTCCAGCCAATTTTGCGTTTGGTAATTTCAGCTTCGCTCACGTTCAATTCAAGTTTCAGCTGAATCGAGTCAATGGTGACCGAGTCGCCTTCTTCAATGAAGGCAATCAAGCCGCCCACCGCTGCCTCCGGTGCAACGTGGCCCACCACCATGCCCCAGGTGCCGCCTGAAAACCGGCCATCGGTGATCAAACCCACGGTTTCGCCCAAACCAGCGCCAATCAGCGCGCCCGTGGGGGCCAGCATTTCGGGCATGCCGGGGCCGCCTTTGGGGCCTAGATAGCGCAATACCATCACGTCGCCGGCCACGATTTTGCCCGCCAAAATGGCCGCCAAACCCGACTGCTCGTCGTCAAATCCGCGGGCTGGGCCGGTCATGACGGGTTTTTTCAGGCCGGTGATCTTGGCCACACAGCCTTCGGGGCTCAAATTGCCTTTCAAAATCGCCAAATGCCCCTGCTTGTAAATAGGGTTTGCCACGGGGCGAATCACGTCTTGTGTGGTGGGCGGCACATCGGGCAGGTCTTTCAGCACTTCGGCGATGGTTTGGCCAGAAATGGTCAGGCAGTCGCCGTGCAGCAAACCGGCGGCCAGCAGGGTTTTCATGACCTGCGGAATGCCACCCGCTTTGTGCAAATCGACAGCCAGGTACTTGCCAGACGGTTTTAAATCGCACAGCACGGGGGTTTTGACGCGAATGCGCTCAAAGTCGTCAATCGTCCAAGGCACTTGCGCGGCGTGGGCAATGGCCAAAAAGTGCAGCACAGCGTTGGTGGAGCCGCCGGTGGCCATGATGACGGCAACCGCGTTTTCCAGCGCCTTTTTGGTCACAATGTCGCGCGGTTTGATGTCTTTTTTAATGGCTTCAATCAGCACTTTGGCCGATTCCTTGGCCGAGTTCATTTTCTCGTCGTGCGGGTTGGCCATGGTGCTGGAATAGGGCAGTGACAGCCCCAGCGCCTCAAAACTCGACGACATGGTGTTGGCGGTGTACATGCCCCCGCAAGAGCCCGTGCCCGGCACGGCGCGGCGTTCAATTTGCAACAAATCTTCGTCACTCATGTTGCCCGCAGCGTTTTGGCCCACGGCCTCAAACACGCTGACGATGTTGATGTCTTTGCCTTGGTAGCTGCCGGGCAAAATGGTGCCACCGTAGACATAAATGGCGGGCACGTTGGCGCGCAGCATGCCCATCATGCCGCCGGGCATGTTTTTGTCGCAACCGCCGACCACTAGCACACCGTCCATCCACTGGCCTTGAACGCAGGTTTCAATGCAGTCGCTGATGACTTCGCGCGACACCAGCGAGTACTTCATGCCCTCGGTGCCCATGGCCATGCCGTCCGAAATGGTGGGCGTGCCAAAAATCTGGGCGTTGCCACCAGCCTCTTCAATGCCCGCTACCGCCGCGTCAGCCAGCTTTTGCAAGCCCGAGTTGCACGGTGTGATGGTGCTGTGGCCATTGGCGACGCCGACCATGGGTTTTTTGAAATCACCTGCCTCGTAGCCCATGGCGTAGTACATGGAGCGGTTCGGCGCGCGCGACTTGCCCTCGGTGATGTTTTTGCTGCGCGGATTCAAAATGATCGGTTGGGTGGCCATGGCGGTTGGGAAGGGAGTTGCAGGAATCAAAAAGTGGCGAAAAGCCCGGAATCTAGAGTTTATCTTGCTCGGGGCCATCCGATGGATCCACGCTTTTTCGCTACTCCGTCGCTACTTTTTCGCCGTTCTTTGGCCAGCTTGGCCTTAAATCTGAACCCGCGTCCCCAGTTCAATCACGCAGTTGTTGGGCAATTTGAAGAAGCCCGCCACACTGCCGGCGTTGCGTGACATGACGGCAAACAGGGCTTCGCGCCAATGCGCCATGCCAGGCAGTGCGCCTTTGCGTCGGGTCGGCACAATCACCTCGCGGCTCAGGAAGTAAGAGGTTTCAAACAGGTTGAGGTCCAGCCCCTGAGCGCGGCACAGTTCCAGCGCTTTGGGAATGTCCGGCGTGTTTTTAAATCCATAGTTGACCTGCACCTGCCAAAAGCCTGCCGCCAGCGGCGTGACTTTGACGCGCTCGTCAAATGCGATCCAAGGCACTTCGTGAAACACCACGGTCAAAATTAAATTTCGCTCATGCAGAACTTGGTTGTGTTTGAGGTTGTGCATCAGCGCCTGCGGCACAGTTTGTGGGTTGGCCACCGCGTAGACCGCCGTGCGAGGAACACGGTGCAAATTGTCGGCCGATAAAGTGGTGATAAAAGGCAGCAGTTCTGGGTCTTCGTTTTGCAGGCTGCCTACTAGCAATTCGCGGCCGCGTCGCCATGTGGCCATCACGGCAAAGATCACCAGACCCAGCGCCAGCGGAAACCAGCCACCTTCCGTGAACTTGAGCGAGCAGGCGACGACCAGCAAGGCGTCCAGCGCCAAAAACACGCCGGTGGCGGCCAGTGCAACAGGCAATGGGTAGCCCCAAGCATGGCGCACCACAAAAAAGGTCAGAATGGTTGTGATCAGCATCGTCACAGTGACTGCAATGCCGTAGGCGGCAGCCATGGCGGACGAGCTGCCAAAGCCGACCACGACCGCCACCACGCCAATCAGCAAAAGCCAGTTGACTTCGGGCATGTAGATTTGTCCGGCTTCTTTGGCCGAGGTGAACTGAACTTTCAGGCGCGGCAACAACCCTAGTTGCATGGCTTGCCGAGTCATGGAATACGCGCCAGAAATGACGGCTTGCGATGCGATGACGGTGGCCAATGTCGCCAAAATCACAGCAGGAATCAGCCATTCTTGGGGGTACATGCGGTAAAACGGATTTTCAACTGCTGACGGATCTTGCATCAGTAGGGCGCCCTGACCCATGTAGTGAATCGCAAGAGCGGGCAGGACCAGCCCCATCCAGGCCCATTGGATGGGCTTTTTGCCAAAGTGGCCCATGTCGGCATACAAGGCCTCGGCCCCGGTAAAAGCCAACACAATCGCACCCACCGCCACAAAAACGTGCCAACCTTGGCCCTGCAAAAACGCCAGCGCGTTGAGGGGGTTCAAGGCTGTCAAGATGATGGGCTGCTGAATAATTTGGGCGATGCCAGTGGCTGCTAGCACGGCAAACCACAGCACAATAATCGGGCCGAACAGTTTGCCCACCAAGCCCGTGCCAAAGCGCTGCATGGCAAACAGGCCCACCAGCACGGTGATCGAGATGGGTAGCACATAGGGTTTGAGCAGTGGGGTTGCCACCTCAAGCCCTTCAACTGCGCTCAACACCGAGATGGCCGGGGTGATGACGCTGTCGCCATAAAAAAGTGCTGCACCCAACACGCCCGTGAGCAAAAGTGCGGTGCGTCGCGTTTGGGTTTTTCCGGCCGCTTGCACTGCCAGCGCGGTCAGCGCCATGATGCCGCCTTCGCCCCGGTTGTCCGCGCGCAGGATAAGCAGTACGTACTTCAACGTGACCACCATCATCAGACCCCAAAAAATGACCGAGACGGCACCGATCAGGTGGGTTGCGTCAAGCGGGATGCCAGTGGCGGGTTTGAAGATTTCTTTCATCGTGTACAGCGGGCTGGTGCCGATGTCGCCGTACACCACGCCCATGGCACCCAGTGTGAGTGCGGCGAGGCCACTTCGGGTTTCGGGGCCTTGAGATTTTTGCATTGCGGTCAATCAAGAATGAACAGACCCCAACTTTCCGTCACTTCGCATCAGGAAGGCATAAGTACGCTGGCTTAATGAGGTTTTGCGGGCTTATGCAGCCTTAAGCAGGTGCCGGAGGCTCAACTGTCCGCCAGTCGGTAACCGACACCTGTTTCGGTCAGCAAATGGCGCGGCTCGGCGGGGTCGTTCTCAATTTTGGCGCGAAGCTGACCCATGTAAAGGCGCAGGTACTGGGTGTGGGCAGTGAATTCGGGGCCCCACACATCGGCCAACAATTGCCGGTGCGTGACAACCCGCCCGGCGCTGCGCACGAGGCGCGCCAGCAAATTGAATTCAGTGGGAGTGAGGTGCAAGTCCACACCGCCGCGCTGCACCTTGCGGGTGGTCAAATCAACCCGCAGGTCGTCCAACGAATGTTCGGTGACGGCGGCAGCCGGGCTGGTGCCCCGGTGGCGCAGCGCCACCCGCATGCGGGCGAGCAATTCGCTGACACTGAAGGGCTTGCTCAGGTAGTCATCGGCTCCAGCGTCCAGCAATTGAATTTTTTGCGCTTCCTGGTGGCGTGCCGACACCACCAGCACAGGCGTTGAATGCGTTTTGCGCAGCTCGCGCACCAGTTGCACGCCATCGCCATCAGGCAGGCCCAAGTCCAGCAGCACAATGTCAGGCGGTGTGTGGCGCAACAGGGCGGTGGCTTCACTCAACGACACAGCCGTTTGCACGTCATAGCCCTCAACCGCCAGCGACGATTGCAGCAAGGCGCGGATCTCGCGGTCGTCTTCCACCACCAAGACTTTCAGGCTCATGGCAGCTCCTGTGCAAGTGCTTGCAAAGGCGGCGCAAGGGCTGGGGCCTCGCCCAAGGGCAAGGTCGCCACAAAGCTGCTGCCACCGCCGCCGCGCCTGCGCAGCACCAAACTGCCGCCATGGGCTTGGGCAATGGCGCGGCACAGGGCCAGGCCCAGACCACTGCCGCGCGAGCCGTTCGGTCCGGCAGAGCCGGCTTGATCGCCGCGTTGGTAGGGTTCAAAAATCAAGTCCTGCTGAGCGGACGATATGCCAGGCCCCCGGTCTTTCACGGCAATTTCCAATTGCTGCAGCTGGCCTTGGTTCAGACTTTGAACCGACAGGTCAATTTCGGCATCGCTGTAGGCCAGGGCGTTGTCCAGCAAATTGCTGATCAATTGCGCCAGCATGACGGCGTCGGCCTTGATCAGTGGCAAACCCAGGGCAACTTTGGATTTGATGCGCCGTGCCGGGTCGCGTTGGCGCACGCGGGCCAGCACGCTGCCCACGATTTCTTCTGGAGACTCCCAATCGGTTTGCAAAGCGGTTTGCAAGCTGCCGGAAGCAGACAGGCGCACCAGTTGGAGCGTGTTCTCGGTCAAATTCGATAAGTACACCGCTTCGCTTGCAATGCTGTTCAACAGCCGGTGTTGATCGGCCGGACTTAGCTTGTCAGCTTGGGTTTGCAGGGAGGACGCCGCCCCGACGATGGCGGCCAATGGGGTGCGAAGGTCGTGCGAGACGGCGGCCAAAAAAGTACTTTGAATGTGCTGGCGCTGCGCCTCCAGGGTGGCGGCTTGCACTGTTTTGTCCAAATGCATGCGCCGGGTGGCTTGCGCCAGCAAGGCGCAAAGTGCGGTCGCGTGGTCACGGCCATCAAGGTCGGACGCATTGGCAGGGCGAACGCACGCCGCGCCCAGTGCTTTGCCCTGATCCAACAGGGGAAAAAACCAGGCGTCGAGCCCGGGCCAGCGGCCAGTGCCTGGGCCCAGTACAGCCATCTCTTTGAGGCAACTTTGCAAGCCGTGTTGCACGGATTCTCGGCTGGCGGTTGAGTCGATCAGGACGTCGGTGTCAGTTGGGTTACGGGCGAATACCAGTTTGCCTTGATCGTCGCACACGCTCAGGGCATTTGGCCCGGCAAAAGCTGCGTTGAGCGCAGCTTGGCCCAGGCTTGCAATATCGATGGATGCGGTGGCGCTGGCCAGTTCAGTGGCCAGGCTTTGCAACTGGCGCGCGCGGCGCTCGCTCAGGGCGGCGTGGCGCGTCTCGCGGCGCAGGCTGGCGGCCAGGTGGCTGGTGACCAGGGCCACCAGCAACATAACGGTCAGGGCGATTAAGTGTTCGCGGCTTTCAACTTCAAAAGTCCAGCGCGGGGGCACAAAAAAGAAGTTCAAAGCAGTGACTGCCACGACTGCGCCCACCGCAGATTGCTGCCATTCCAGCCGATAGGCGACGATCACAATAGCCAGCACATAAATCATGGCTTGGCTGGTCAGCGAGACATAGGGGTCCAGTGCGGCGCACCAAGCTGTGGCCGCGGCCAGCAGCATGGCCATTGACACCCAACTGCGAAATGAGGGCTTGATGTCAGTTGAATGCGGCGTGAAGTCAGTCATTCACCAAGCGTAGCACCGGATGCATTAGGAATGCATCAGGAATGCATCGGGACAGTGTCAAGGAATCACGGTTTGTACTGAGTTGGACAATAGGCCCGGTTGACTTCGGGAGAACGCAATGCCAAGTGTTTGGTCGCGCGGTTGGTCACCCGCTGGCGCCACATTTTGAACGACGACCGCTTGAGTTGCCCGCGCATCAGCACGATCACGCCAGATTCGGGCAGACCAAATTGGCGTTCAATCGACTCAAACGGGGTGCGGTCCTCCCACGCCATTTCGATGATTCGTGAGATATCTCCCGCGTCAAAATTGCCTTGAATTCTGGCCATGGGTCAAACTTTCACAAAAAGTGACAAGCCAGCCGCGATCAGGCAAAGGCTGGCAACGATGGTGAGTTGCAGACGCAACCCCAGGTACCAGCCCGGCAGGCTGCTGCGTTTAGTAAGCAACCGGTCGCGTCTGTATTGCAGCAAAAAGCCGGACACGAGCAACACCATCGCAATGCTTTGCGGCGCAATCAGGGCCACCCAGGCCAAAAGCGCGGGAATCACGCTCCAAACATAGCTGGCGTTGCGGCTGCTGTCGTCAAGCTCTGGCAAGGCCACCGCAAAGCCCCAATGCAGCGCGCCGACAAAACTCAAAATCACCGCGCCGTAAGCCAGCAAGGCAGACAGCAGCGCAGGCGCTTTGTCAGGCAGCAGCCAAACGAGCGCTGCCAACGCGATGAAGGGCAACAGGCCGCCATAGCCGAGACAAGCAACGGTTTTGGGAATGGGCACGGTCATCGGTGTGGGTAAAGGGGACAATTTGACCTGCAAGTCTGTGCGTGGACTACAAAGTTGCCACCAGCAAACGGCGCAGTTCAGGCGTGACTTCAGGCATCACGCCAAACCAGGCGGCAAAGGCCGGCCGCGCTTGGTTCAACAACATGCCCAGGCCGTCCACGATGACGTTGCCGCGCATGCGGGCAGCCGCTAAAAGTGGCGTTTCAAGCGGCACGTAGATCACGTCAGACACCACGGCGTGGGTTGGCAGGGCGTCCAATTGCAGGTTCAATGCCGGGTTGCCGTGCATACCCTGGCTGGTGGTGTTGACCAGCAAAGCAATGTCGGCCAGAGATGCGTGGCGCTCGGCCCACGGCAACGCGCGCACGGGCGACCCGAATTCTTTGGCCAATGCAGCGGCAGTTTCAAAGGTGCGGTTGATCAATCGAATCTCTTTGGCACCCCGATCTGCCAGGGCCAACACCACCGCCCGGGCGGCCCCGCCCGCACCCAGCACGGTGACGGGCCCCGCGTCAGCGCGCCAGTCTGGCTTGGCGTCTAGCAGGCTTTGAATGTAGCCAAATCCGTCGTTGTTGAAGCCTTTGAGCGAGCCGTCTGGCTGAACCACGATGGTGTTCAGAGCGCCTACCCGCTTGGCATTGGCGTCCACCTGATGAACCAGCTGAAGCGTATCGACCTTGTGCGGAATGGTGATGTTGCAGCCTTTGAAGCCCAAGGCCGCCAAGCCCGGCAGCGCAACGGCAAGCCCGCTGGGTGCCACTGCCAACTGAACATATGCGCCAGTGATGCCATGCTGCGCCAGCCAGTGGTTGTGAATGAGCGGTGAGCGGGAATGGGAAACGGGCCAGCCCATCACCCCGGCGAGGCCAAAAGTCGAATGTGTCATGCGGCTATTTTCGCTGCAATTCAAGGCGTCGAATTTGCCGAATCCGCATACCCCTTTCGCTTTTCTCTTTAATCCGCTTTCACGCGTCCCGACTGAATGACTGGCTTCCAGCGGGCGATTTCTGACAGGATCAGCTGCCCAAACACCTGGGTTGATGAGGGCGTGGCGATGGCGCCTTCGCTGGCGAGGCGGGCTTTGAGCTCAGGCGAACTGAGCGCGGCATTGATTTGGGCATTGAGTTTGGCCACCACATCGGGCGGCGTGCCGGTGGGGGCCACCACGCCGTACCATTGGTCGGCCTCAAAGTTTTTGTAGCCCGACTCGACCATGGTCGGAACATCGGGCAGGGCATCAACCCGCTTGGGGCTGGACACGGCAAGCGCCCGCAACTGGCCAGCCTTGACGAAGGGCAAAACCGCTGGAGCCCCTGAAAACAGCACCTGAATTTGACCGCCCACCAAGTCGGTGACGGCGGGCGATGTGCCTTTGTACGGAATGTGCAACAGCGACGTCTGCGTTTGCAGTTTGAAATACTCGGTGGCCAAATTGGCAGCGCTGCCATTGCCGCCAGAGCCGTAATTGAACTGACCGGGTTTGGATTTGACCAGCGCCACCAGCTCTTTGATGCTGTTGGCTTTGACTGAGGGGTGCACCACCAAAACATTGGGGACGCGCGCCACCCAGGCGACTGGTGCGAAGTCTTTGACCGGGTTGTACGGCAAGGCCGGGTAAAGCGAGGGGTTGACGGCCAGTGTGCCGATGTGACCCATCAGAAGCGTGTAGCCGTCTGCCGGCGACTTGGCCACCTTGTCCGCGCCAATCGAGCCACCCGCGCCTGGGATGTTGTCGATGATGACCGCTTGGCCCCAAGCTTTGGTCAACTCCAGCCCAATGGCGCGGGCCAAGATGTCGGTTGAGCCGCCCGGCGTGAAGGGCACGATCAGGCGGATGGGCTTGGCGGGGTAAGTGGTGGGCACAACCTGGGGTTGCGCGATGGCGAGGGCCGGCGCGAAGATTAGCAAGGCAAGGGCGGTCGCCAGGGTCAATCGTTTTGGCATCCGGGAACGGTGAATAAGCATGGGCAGAGGGTTTGAATCAAGGGTTGGGCGTTGATCATAGGCGTCATGAATTAAACCGGATTTCACAGGGCGGGCGACCCGATTTTCGTCATTTTTGGTCACTAAATACCCAATTTGGGTATTTAGTGACTAAAAACACGTCAAAAACTAAAAATATGAATAAAAATGGCATCTAGCTCTCGTACTATGGTCATAGTTTGCTATATAATTAATAGCAACAATGAGTTGTCGTAAAAGCTCTAAAGTTACATTCACGCAGCGCAGGTTGCCGTTGCAATGTCAGTTTAAGCTGCCTCACTGATCGCTGCTAAAACCACCGCCTGAATCACGTCGAGCGCCTTCTTTTGGGTGGCGGTTGTGGGTCGGCGCGATGACCAGACCAAGTCCAGCCGACTCAGAATGCGCGGGCTGTGAATGCTGCGCACGGCGAACGAGTCCACGTTGTCAAAATTGCTCAATGTGTAGGCGGGCAACACGGCGTGGCCGAGGCCTTCTTTCACCAGGTTGAGAATGGCGTTCAGACCATCCACCTCCAGGCTGATTTGCGGTTTGCGGCCAATGCCTTTCATTTCGCCTTCAATCAGAATGCGAAACGCGTTAGGGCGGCTAGGCAAAATCAGCGGTAGCTTGGCGACTTCATCCAGCGTGATTGGGGCATTTTTTTGCGGACTGATCGGGGTATCAATTTTGGGTTTGATCGTTCTGACTGGTTTGGCTGAATTTGCCGCCGTCAAAGGCGGCCCTTTGGCAGGCACAGGTTCGGCGAAGTTGCGGGGCGATATCAGCACCAGTTCCTCGGTGTGCAGTGTGTTCATTTCAAGCTCTGGCGATTTGTCGGGGTTGTAAAGCAAGGCCATATCGAGGTTGCCCACCCGAAGGCCTTCAAACATCAACACCGAAAAACCTTCGGTCAACGTCAGTTGCGCCAGTGGCAGCGCTTTGCGAAACGCGTGGGTGAGGGGCACGGTGATCAGTTTGCTCAAGCTCGGTGGCAGCCCGATGGACACCCTTCCTGCCAAGGCCCCGCGCGCTGCGCCCAGCTCTTCGCGGGCCAAAGCCACTTGGTGCAAGATGCCCCGGCCATGCTCCAGCAGCAGCTTGCCCGCTTCCGTGGGGGTGGCGCCGCGGCCATTTCGCATTAGCAAGTTTTGGCGCAGTTCCACTTCAAGCAGGCGAATTTGCCGACTCAAAGCGGGTTGTGCAATGTCCAACGCGATGGACGCACGGGTGAAACTGCCCAGTTCAGCCACGCGCACGAAGTATTCAAGTTGCTTCAGATCCATTGAAGTTCATGGGTTAATTTGGTATACCTCAACTTCTATTATGCCGAAATGTAATAACTGATAGAAACCTCGGCACCTTGGCTTAACGCAAGGCCGTGGGCACAATCATCGCTATGTTTCACACCGACCCTTGCCTCTCATGACGACCGAAATCAAAGGTATTTCCTCCATGGCCACCGGCCAGTTGCTGGCCGAATTGTTAGAAGGCTTTCACCAGCAGTCCTCGATCAAGGTCACTCTTGAATCAGTGGGCGGGGTGGACGCTGCCAAACGCGTGCAAGCGGGTGAAGCGTTTGACGTGGTCATCCTCGCATCCGACGCAATCGACAAACTGATGGCAGGCGGCAAGTTGCTGCCAGGCTCCAGAGTCGACCTGGTGCGTTCGGGTGTCGCGGTGGCTGTGCGCAGCGGTGCGGCTGCACCCGATATTTCGACTGAAGCCTTGCTGCGTGCCGCTGTGTTGGCGGCGGGCAGCATCAGCTATTCGACAGGCCCGAGCGGCGTGGCGCTGGCCCGCTTGTTTGAAACTTGGGGCATTGCCGCGCAAATTCAGGGGCGC
>JANNCN010000096.1:0-18939 GCA_031386665.1 Rhodoferax sp.
GCCGCTGCTTTGGCCATCATGGTGGTGCTGGTGTTCACCAATGTGGTCATGCGCTACGCCTTCAGTTCCGGCATCACCATCTCTGAGGAATTGTCCCGTTGGCTGTTTGTCTGGCTGACCTTCATGGGGGCCGTGGTGGCCCTGAATGACAAAGCCCATTTGGGCACCGACACTTTGGTGTCGCGCCTGTCGGTCAAAGGCAAAAAGACCTGCCTTGTCATTGGCCATGTGCTCATGCTCTATGTTTGCTGGCTGCTGTTCACGGGCTCGCTGGAGCAAGTCAAAGTCAACTGGACCAGCACCAGCGCCGCCATGGAAACATCGTTGGCCATTTTTTACGCCAGTGGCATGTTCTGTGCCGTGTCTAGCGCGGTGATTCTGCTGAACCATCTGCTGCGTCTGCTCAATGGAACGCTGTCTGAAGACGACCTGATTGGCATTCGCGAATCAGAGGAAGAGCCCATCGACGTGCCCAAGCCCGTTGTGTGACCTGAAGGACAAGCACCATGACCATCGCTGTATTTTTAGGTTCTCTGCTGGCCGCTATGGCCTTGGGCATTCCCATTGCCTATTCTTTGTTGCTGTGCGGGGTTGCCCTGATGTGGCACCTCAATATTTTCGATGCTCAAATTCTGGCGCAAAACTTGATTGAAGGTTCCAACAGCTTCCCTTTGCTGGCGGTGCCGTTCTTCATGCTGGCGGGCGAGGTGATGAACACCGGCGGTTTGTCGCGGCGCATCGTTAACTTTGCCATGGCGCTGGTGGGTCACGTGCGCGGCGGGTTGGGTTACGTGACCATCATCGCGGCCTGCTTGCTGTCCGCCCTGTCGGGTTCTGCCGTGGCCGATGCCGCTGCGCTGACCGCGCTGTTGCTGCCCATGATGGTGAAGGCTGGCCACGACAAGGCCCGCAGCGGCGGCTTGATTGCCGCCTGCGGCGTGATTGGCCCCATCATTCCACCCTCTATTGGTTTCGTCATTTTTGGTGTGGCGGCCAACGTGTCGATCTCCAAGCTCTTTTTGGCCGGTATCTTCCCTGGAATTTTGCTGGCCGTGGGCCTGTGGGTCACGTGGTGGTGGACAACACGCAGCGAAAAGCTGGAAGTCGCTCCCAGGCGCTCTGCCGGTGAAGTCATGGTTGCCATGCGCAGCGCAGGCTGGGCACTGATGCTGCCCGTCATCATTTTGGTGGGCTTGCGAATGGGCGTGTTCACCCCCACCGAAGCGGCTGTGGTGGCCGCTGTTTACGCCTTGTTTGTGGCAGGCGTGATTTACCGCGAATTAAGCTGGAACCAGCTTTATGGCGTGTTTTTGGCCGCTGCCAAAACCACCGCCGTCATCATGTTTTTGGTGGCTGCGGCCATGGTGTCGGCCTGGCTGATCACCGTGGCCCAATTGCCTGCGCAAATTATTGACTTGCTGTCGCCGCTGTTGGGCAGCCCCACCTTGCTGCTCATGGCCATCATGCTGCTGGTTATGGTGGTGGGCACAGCCATGGACATGACGCCCACCATTTTGATTTTGACCCCGGTGTTAATGCCCCTGGTCAAGGCGGCTGGCATTGACCCAGTCTATTTTGGCGTGCTGTTCATCATCAACAATTCGATTGGGTTGGTTACGCCACCTGTAGGCACGGTGCTGAACGTGGTGGCGGGCGTGGGCAAAATGCGCATGGACGAGGTCACCCGTGGCGTGTTGCCTTTCATGCTGGTGCAATTCATCATCATGTTCTTGATGGTTCTGTTCCCGCAATTGATCATGGTTCCGGCACGCTGGCTGTACAGCTAAAGCCCTGTTTTTTCCGACGCGGGGCATGTCTGGTACGCCTAGCCCCGCGTCATAACAATTTGCGTACTGAGTAATTCTTTTGGAGACAAGCATGAAACGACTATTTCTTAAATCCATCGCGGGCGCCGTGTTGGTCGCCGCTTGCGGCGTGACATTGGCGCAAGAACGCAATATCAAGTTCGCGCTGAATGGCCCCGAGGGTCACCCCGCAGTGGCTGGCATGAAAAAGTTTGCCGAAGCGGTTGCGGCCAAGTCGGGTGGCAAGATGAAGGTCAGCCTGTTTCTGGGTGGCACGCTCGGCAGTGACCAAGCGGTGGTGTCGTCACTGAAAGGTGGCACGGTTGAAATGGCCGTCATGAACAGCGGTATTTTGGCCAGCGAAGCCAAAGAATTGGCTATTTTTGACTTTCCGTTTTTGTTCGCCAATGAAAAAGAATCTGACGCGATTGTAGATGGCCCTGTTGGCAAAAAAATGCACGCTCTGCTGGAAGCCAAAGGCATTGTGGGCTTGTCTTACTGGGAGCTGGGCTACCGCCAAATCACCAACAGCAAGCGCCCTTTGAACAAGGTCGAAGACATTGACGGCCTGAAGCTGCGCGTGATTCCCAACCCCATCAACGTGGACTGGGTCAAAGCTCTGGGTGCCAACCCCACCCCGATGCCGTTCCCTGAGGTTTACGGTGGACTGGAGCAAAAAGCCATTGACGGCCAGGAAAACCCAATTTCGGTGATTGCCGCCAACAAATTCTGGGAAGTTCAGAAAAACATTGCGCTGACCAACCACCAGTACAACCCTCAGTCGGTGATTTTCAGCAAAAAGGTGTGGGACACCCTGACGCCTGCTGAAAGGAAAATTTTGGACGACTCGGCCGACGAAGCTGCCAAAGCCCAGCGCGAGCAATCGCGTGCGTCCGTGGCCAGCAACCTAGAATTGCTGAAGAAAAACGGCATGACGGTGACGGTTTTCCCACCGGCTGAAGTCGCCAAACTGCGCGAAAAAATGAAGCCGGTGATTGCCAAGTACTCTGCCAACGTGGGCGAAGCCACGGTCACAGAAATGATGGCTGAACTGGCTAAACTGCGGAAATAGGCTGCGTAAATAGGCTTCATAAATAAGAAGCGTCAAATGCCCCACCCGCCCCTCAGTTGCGGGTGGGTGGGGCATCAAACTCGATGAGCCGTCCGCTTCGAATTCAACAGGAATCCCATGAAAATCCTCATGCTGCACGGCATCAACCACAACATGTTTGGCAAGCGCGACCCAGCGCAGTACGGCACCATCACGCTGGATGAAATCAACGCGTCGCTGGTGGCCTTGGGCCACGACCTGGGCACTGCGGTAGAAAGCTTTCAGACCAATGCCGAAGGCGACATGTGCGAGCGCATTCACCAGGGTTTCACTGATGGCGTGGACGCGGTACTGATCAACGCGGGTGCCTGGACGCATTATTCCTATGGGATTCGCGACGCGCTAGCCATTTTGACTTGCCCGATCGTCGAGGTGCATATGTCCAACGTCCATGCTCGCGAGCCGTTTCGGCACGTGTCAGTGTTTGGTGAAATCGTCACCGGCCAAATTTGCGGCTTTGGGGCTGACAGCTACCTGCTGGCTTTGCGCGCAGGTGTGAACGCGGCAAAGGCCCGAAAAAAATGATCAACGGCCAAACAGATCTCATTGCCCACATTGGCTTTCCAACCCACAGTTTTAAAGCGCCCATGATTTACAACCCCTGGTTTGAAAAAGCCGGGGTCAACGCCGTCGTCGTTCCCATGGGCTGCCAAGCGGCACATTTCGCAGAATTGTTGCCTGCGATTTTCAAGCTGGCCAATATTCGCGGTGCTTTGATCACCATGCCGCACAAAGTCAGCACCATAGGCATGCTGGACGAGGTGTTGCCCACTGCAGCCATTGCCGGTGCCTGCAACGCCGTGCGTTTAGGCCCCAACGGCCAGCTGCAAGGCGACATGTTTGATGGCGAAGGCTTTGTGCGCGGCGTGTTGCGCAAAGGGCTGAAATTGAAAGGGGCCAGCGCGTTGGTGGTGGGCAATGGCGGCGTGGGTTCGGCCATTGCAGCCTCATTGGCCGCAGCGGGAGTGGCCCGTTTGGGCCTGTTTGACGTGAACGCCGCGTCGGCCCAGGGTTTGGCCGACCGTTTGCGGCAACATTACCCGCAATTGCAGGCGGACGTGGGCTCTAACGACCCGGCAGGCTACGACCTGGTGGTCAACGGCACGCCCATGGGTATGAACTTGGGCGACCCCATGCCGATGGACGTGTCCCGCATTGCGCCCAGCACCTTTGTGGGCGAAGTGGTCATGAAGTCTGACATGACCGCCTTTTTGGCCGCCGCGCAGGCCCGGGGTTGCGCCGTGCAGATTGGCACCGATATGCTGTTTGAGCAAATCCCGGCTTACCTCGAATTTTTTGGTTTGCCCAGCACCACGCCTGAAGAGTTGCGGTCGGTTGCCACACTGTCGAGTTGATTCGCGGCGTCTGAATGGAAAGCCATTGATTGATTTGGCCTTCAGCCGCAAAATCACATTCTATGAAGCTGATTGTTGAATTATTTGCTGTCCGTTTGCTTGCCACTCTGAGTTGCTTGCTCGCCTTGGCTCTGTCCGCGCTGTCGCCACCTGCGCTTGGTGCAGCAGCCGACGCGCTGATACACGAGGGCGTGGTGGCCGCGCCGGTCGACAAAGTCTGGGCGGCTTTCACCACCCGCGAAGGGCAAGAATCGTGGATGGTGGCGCATTCGGACATTGAGCTCAAAGTGGGTGGCCGCATGCGCACCCATTACGACCCTAAAGGCGTACTGGGCGATGCCAAAACCATTGAAAATACCGTGTTGTCACTCGATGCACCGCGCATGCTGTCAATTCAAGTCAACAAAGTGCCAGAAGGATTTCCGTTTCCCGTTGAGATCAAAGCCATGTGGACGGTCATCTACTTCGTGCCTTCAGGGCCAGACGCCACCCTGGTGCGCATCGTCAGCCAAGGTTTTGGCGATGACGAAAAATCGCAAAAAATGCTGGCCTACTTTGACGGCGGCAACGCCTACACGCTCAAAAAACTGCAACAGCGGTTTGCGGGCCCCCAGTCGTCACCTTAAGGCCGCTGACGGCTGACGGCCGCTATGGTTTTAAAGCGCCTGAAGGCGCTGGTGAAGCGCCTCCAAAACACCAGCAAGTCGCTATCGCCCCATCAAGGCAGCTCAACAATCCACTTCACCACCGCCGCCACGTCGGCTTTGGGCAAATAGGCCATCGGCGGCATGGGAATGGCTCCCCACACGCCGGTGCCGCCTTTTTCAACCTTGCCTTGCAGCAACTCGACGGCGTTGGCCTGGCCCCGGTACTTGGCGGCAATCGCGGTAAACGATGGCCCTACCAGCTTTTTATCGACGGCATGGCAATTTAAACAGGTGCTTTTCTCAGCCAAGGTCAGGTCGGCATGAGCAAGCATTGACGTTGACATCAAGCCCAGGCTGAGCAAAACCCCAGACAATGCGCCACGCCGAGCGCCAAACGAAGCGCCATTTTGGGCAATGGTTCTTTGACGCGACGGGTTTGAAAAACCTGCCGCCATCACTTCACCGTCACCGTGATAGTTTTGCTCATTGCTTCCCCATACGACTGGTGCGCGCCATTGGCAAATTGGGCTGTCAGGCGGTAAACGCCAGGGGCCAGTTTGACTTCAGTCTCGGTTTGGCCCTTACCAAAGTGCAAATGCAGTTCAGAAAACGGCACCGACTCGCCCTTAGTGATGGGCGCTTGGTTGATCAGCAAATGGTGGTGTCCGCTGTTGGCCACAATGTCGCCCGCAGCGGCCACAGCCATGCCTTTCACGCCAAAGCGCACCTTGAAAGTGGTGCCCACGGTGGCACCGTTGGCGGGCTCCAGCAGGTCCACGGCCTGCGCGGGTGCGCCAAGGGACGCGCAGCCCATGGTGCCCACGGCCACAGCAGCGGCTACAACGAACAAAGACAGACGACGAGAAAAATTGCGATTCATGGTGATTGATCCAAATAAAAAGAACTAGGTGCGACCTTGCCAAGCCGAACCGATCCGCAAGGCAGACCCGATCACAGCAGGGACGCTACGAAAAAGAGAAAAAGGCGAAATATTCGAAAAATTCAAAAGAGGCCAAGTGAAAACCTCAGCCGTCCAAGCCGACCAGACCAACCAAGCGAACCAGGTGGACTAAGCCGAGTAAGTGGCCTGAGCCGCCTAAGCGGACGCTAAGTCCGGCGGCCCGCGCAACGGCGGCGGTGCGTTTTGCCAGTTGCGTTTTACCTGTGTGCCTAGTACCTGCACAAATTGCCAAGAGGCAACCGTGCGAGGTGTGGCAAAACTTAATTGAACCGGGTGACTGGGGGGTAAAAAGAGGACGGCAAAGGCGGCATTGCCGCAGTGCTTCATTAGCGTGGGTTGGTCGGCGTCAGCCTTCAATTGATCGGCTTTGTCCACCGGAACAGACACCTTAAGCATGCCCATGCTGGTGCAAACGGTGATGTCGATGGTCAAGTTCAAGCTGGCGGCCACCATCACTTTCACCGCATTGCCAAATGCCAACCAGATGGCCGCGGTGAACGCCAAACTAAAAAGGATTTTGGAAAGGGTGCGGCTCATGAGGAGTGTGTTGTTTCGGCGCGATTCTAGGCATTGCTTGGGCTCGGGTCAATCGCAAGCTTAAGTTGACAAAATCGAAAGGGGAATGGCGCAGCGGGGACGCAAATCAGGCGTTGAATCCCGCATTGAGCTTCAACGCAAAGTCAGTTCAAAATCGAGTAATTACTATTAATTACATAGCAAACTATTTATATTATTCGGGAACTAGATGCCTTTTTTTATTCATATTCTGAGCACTTTTCCGATAAATTAACCTGCAGGTTAATTTATCTCAAAACTAGGCCCAAATGCCCTCTCGCACTACATAATCACACCGCATAATCGCGCACCCCATGGACAAACTCAAAGCCATTGAATCTTTCGTGTCCGTTGCCACGCGCGGCAGCCTCACTGCCGCTGCCAACGCCGAAGGCTTGGCCCCGGCCATCATGGGGCGCAGGCTGGACGCGCTTGAACAGCACCTGGGCGTGAAGCTGCTGGTGCGCACCACGCGGCGCATCTCGCTCACCCACGAGGGCAGCGCTTATCTAGAAGACTGTCAGCGCCTACTCGCCGATTTTGCCAATGCCGAAGCCAGTGTCAGCGCAGGTGGCGTGCGCGCCAGCGGGCATTTGCGGGTCACGGCACCGGCTGGTTTTGGGCGGCGGCATGTGGCCCCCCTGGTGCCGCGTTTTCGGGAAATGCACCTGGACTTGGCCATTTCTTTGAACCTGAGCGACCGCGTGATCGACATTGCCGCCGAGGGTTTTGACTGCGCTGTGCGCGTGGGCGACCTGCCTGATTCGTCTTTGGTCAGCGTGCGTTTGGCTGAAAACCGGCGCATTTGCGTGGCCACACCCAAATATCTGCAACAGCATGGCAAGCCCTTGCACCCCAACGATTTAACCCGGTTTGACTGCTTGACGCTGTCCAGCGACGCCTCGCAAGCGCGCGGTTGGGCGTTCACCCGCCACGCGAGCAACCCGGCTGAGGTGATTCACCTCAAACCCGGCGGTCCGCTGGACTGCTCAGACGGCCAAGTGCTGCACGACTGGTGCCTGGGCAGTTTTGGCATTGCCTGGCGCAGCACCTGGGAGGTTGAGGCAGAAATCGCAGCGGGCACGCTGGTGGCTGTGTTAGAGGACTTTGCCGCCCCACCCAACGGCATTTACGTGCTGTTTGCCCACGCCAAACACCTGCCGCTGCGGGTGCGCCTGTGGATCGATTTTTTGAAGGCTAACTACAGCCAAGCCGGTTTCTGGCGATCCAGCCCGGTGGCCCCGTAAAATCAGGGCATGTTGACTGCAAAAATTGAACTGATGGACGCCCTGTGCGGCGTTTTAGAAACCTACCTGTCGGGTGCCCGGGCCAAAGCCGTGTTCGAGTCACCCAAAGTGGCTGCCCACGGAGACCTGGCCACCACGGTTGCCATGCAACTGGCCAAGCCACTCAAGCAAAACCCCCGCCAATTGGCCGAAACGCTGCGCGCCGCCCTGTTGGCAACGCCCGCTTTTGCCCGCTGGGTCGACGCGATCGACATTGCTGGCCCCGGGTTTTTGAACATCAAGCTCAAAGCCGCCGCCAAACAACAAATCGTCAACGACGTGCTGTTAAAAACGACAGCCTTTGGCAGCCAACCCCCCATTGGCAAGCGCTTCATGGTCGAGTTTGTGTCTGCCAACCCCACCGGCCCACTGCACGTGGGCCATGGCCGCCAAGCAGCTTTGGGCGACGCCATTTGCAATTTGTTTCAAACCCAAGGTTGGGACGTTTACCGCGAGTTTTATTACAACGACGCGGGCGTGCAAATTGGCACCCTGGCCACCAGTACCCAACTGCGTGCCCAAGGCTTCAAACCGGGCGATGCCCAATGGCCCAGTGGCGAGAACGCCAACGCCTACAACGGTGAGTACATTGGCGACATTGCGCAAGACTTTTTGGCCAAAAAAACCGTTAGTTCAGATGACCGCGAATTCACCGCCAACGGCGACCTGAACGACCTGGACGACATTCGCCAATTTGCCGTGGCCTACCTGCGCCATGAGCAAGACCTTGACTTAAAAGCCTTTGCGGTTCAGTTTGACAACTACTATTTAGAGTCCAGCCTGTACACCAGCAACCGCGTGGCAGACACGGTGCAAAAGCTCATCGACGCCGGCAAAACGTATGAAAAGGACGGCGCGTTGTGGCTCAAGTCAACCGACTACGGTGACGACAAAGACCGCGTGATGCGCAAGCAAGACGGCTCGTACACCTAGTTTGTGCCCGATGTGGCCTACCACATCAGCAAGTTTGAGCGCGGGTTTGACAAGGTTCTGAACATTCAGGGCACCGACCACCACGGCACCATTGCCCGGGTGCGCGCGGGCCTTCAGGCAGCAGATGTTGGCATTCCCCAGGGCTTCCCTGACTATTTGCTTCACACCATGGTGCGGGTCATGCGTGGGGGCGAAGAGGTCAAAATCTCCAAACGAGCGGGCAGTTACGTGACTTTGCGCGATTTGATCGAATGGACCAGCAAAGACGCCGTGCGCTTCTTTTTGCTCAGCCGCAAGGCCGACACTGAGTACGTGTTTGACATTGACTTGGCGCTGTCCAAAAATAACGACAACCCGGTGTACTACGTTCAATACGCCCATGCGCGCATTTGCTCGGTGCTGACCGCCTGGGGCGGCAACGTGGCCACCCTGAAAAACGCCGACCTGTCCCCGCTGCAAAGCCCGCAAGCCTTCGCCTTGATGCTTCTGTTGGCCAAATACCCCGACATGCTGACGGCTGCCGCCCTTGATTTTTCGCCGCACGACGTCACCTTTTATCTGCGCGAATTGAGTGCCGCCTACCACAGCTATTACGACGTGGAGCGCATTTTGGTAGACGACGAAGCCGTCAAAACTGCGCGTCTGGCCTTGGTGGCCGCCACTGCCCAAGTGCTGCACAATGGCTTGGCCATTTTGGGAGTGGGTGCGCCGCAAAAAATGTAATGGCAAACTTCGAGTTGTCTGCCAACTCACTTTCGCAACATTCCAAACACCAAATTGACGACATTCGCCCCGTTCAAAACCAGTTTCACCCCGTTATGAAATTCATCAACATGACCTGGCAAGCCCCGTCTAAGCCCGCGAGTCGGCTTCCCCACAAGCCCGCGTCTCAGTTGGGCGGCACGATTTTGGGTTTCATCATGGGGGTGGTCTTTGGCCTGGCTGCAGCCTTGGCGGTGGCTGTTTACGTGGCCAAAGTGCCCAGCCCGTTCGTCAATAAAGGCCAGTCCCGCAGCGCCGAACAAGACGCGACCGAGGCCAAAAAGAACAAAGACTGGGACCCGAACGCGCCGCTCTATGGTAAAAACCCGGCCAAGCCAGCGCCCGCCGCCTCTCAACCTGCGGCACCCGCTACAGACCCGGCCGCTGCCAGCACCCAGCCAGTGGCCCCAGCCGTGGCGGGCGGGCCAGGCACGGCGGTCAAGCCTGAGCCCAAGCCAGACGCGGGTAAAACAGACAATTACAAGGTCAATCCGCCAGCCCCATCGCCAGCTCCTTCACCGGCTACCGCGACCAACCCTATGTCTAGCGCTGACCCCTTGGGCGATTTAGCGCGCTCGCGGTCATCCAATTCGGCGGCTGAACCGTTTGTGTATTTCGTGCAAGTTGGGGCGTACCGCAATGCTGAAGACGCTGAAAGCCAGCGTGCCAAGCTGTCGCTGACAGGGGTGGAGGCCAGGGTGACCGAGCGGGAGCAGTCAGGCCGGGCCATTTTCAGGGTCAGAGTCGGGCCGTTTGATAAAAAAGACGACGCTGAGCGAAGCAAAGAAAAGCTCGATGGTGCGGGCCTGGACACTGCGCTGGTGCGGGTTCAGCGGTAATTGGGCCAACTGAACTTATAGTGAGCGGCCAGCTCTTAGTGAAACCGCTCTGTCAACAGAGCAACAACGATTGTCAAGGAGTCAATGCAAATGAAGCGTCGTGATTTTTCTGCCGTTTGCGGCACCGCACTGGCCGCCGCTGCGGTTTTTTCACCTCTGGGCACAGCCCAAGCCCAGGCCAAAAAGCCTGAAGCAGGCGCTGACTATTTGGTGTTGGACAAACGGGCTGCGGTTGAGGCACCCACCGGAAAAATCGAAGTGGTCGAGTTCTTTTGGTACAACTGCCCGCATTGCAACGCGTTCGAGCCCACGCTGGAAGCCTGGATCAAACGCCTGCCCAAAGACGTGGCCGTGCGCCGCGTGCCGGTTGGTTTTCGGGATGACTTTGTCCCCCAGCAGCGTCTTTTCTACGCCATTGAGTCCATGGGCTTGACCGACAAATTGCACACCAAGGTGTTCACCGCCATTCACGGCGAAAAATTAGTGCTGAACAAGTCCGAAGTCATTGCCGACTGGATGGCCAAGCAAGGCGTCGACAAGGCCAAGTTTTTGGAGCAATACAACTCGTTCTCGGTGTCCACCAAGGCCACCAAAGCGACGCAATTGCAAAATCTGTATAAAGTCGAAGGCGTGCCTGCCCTGGGAATTGCTGGGCGCTTTTACACCGACGCGACCTTGTCCAAGAGCATGGAGCGCGGTTTGTTGGTCACCGACTATTTGCTGGCAGAGGTTCGCGCAGGCCGCTGATTGATTGACGCTTTGTCAAAAAGCCCGCTTCGAGCGGGCTTTTTTAATCGGCATGCGAACGGACTGATCGCAATTGACAAAGTTCAGGCCGCTACAATGGAAAAAACACTTTCCAGCAAGATTCGTGCCTTCATGACCCCTGCTTCCTCCCGCGCCAATTTCTGCGTCAACTTTCGCGTCAATGTTCGCGCTTTGTTACAACTAGGCTTTCTGACACTTTGTGGCCTCGGTGCCAGCGGCGCGTGGGCCGAAAAAGCAGACCGCAACAAACCCATGAACATTGAGGCCGATGCTCTGCGCTATGACGACCTCAAGCAAACCAGTGTCTTCACTGGGCGGGTGGTTTTGACCAAGGGCACGATTCTGATTCGCGGCGGCAAACTCGATGTGCGCCAAGACCCAGACGGCTCCCAGTTCGGTCTGGTCACGGCCGAACCTGGCAAATTGGCCTTTTTCAGGCAAAAACGCGACGGCGTTGATGAGTACATCGAAGGCGAAGGCGAGTTGATTGAGTACAACGGCAAAGCCGACACCATTAAATTCACCAAACGAGCCCAATTGCGCCGCTACAAAGGTGCGGTGTTGAACGACGAAATGACGGGTGAGACCATCGTTTACGACAACACGGTCGATGTTTTCACGGTCGATGGTGGCGCCGCTCGTGGCGCTCCCGGCGGAACCAGCGGCAGTGCGGCTGGGGGCGGGCGCATTCGGGCCATGCTGACGCCTAAATCGGATGTCGAAACGCCAGCGCCGCCAACGGCTCCCTCTTCAGCAAACAAAGGTGCCGTGCAGCAAATTCTGCCAGTGCTGCGCCCCAGCTCGGCACTCAGTGGCGACAAAAAGTGACCGGTGTCGTGTCTGACGGGACTGCCGTGCCCGAATTTGCCGTTGCACCCAGCGCGCCCTCCATGCCTGCTTCGCTGCGCAGTGACAAAGGCCTGTCTACCGAAGACGGCGCTGGGGAAAGTCGGCTTGAAGCGCTGAATCTGCAAAAATTTTATGGCAGCCGCAAAGTCGTCAAAGACGTGTCGCTGGAGGTCAGAAAAGGCGAAATCGTAGGCTTGTTGGGTCCCAATGGCGCAGGCAAAACGACGTCTTTTTACATGATCGTGGGGTTGGTGCGGGCCAGTGGCGGCGACATCAAAATCGACGGCAAATCGGTTGAACACATGCCGATTCACCGCCGCGCCAGACTGGGTTTGAGCTATTTGCCGCAAGAAGCTTCGATTTTTCGCAAGCTGAACGTCGAAGACAATGTGCGCGCGGTGCTGGAGCTGCAGTTTTACACCGATGGCCCCAAGGCGGGCCAGCCCTTGGACAAGGCCGAAATCGAATCTCGGCTGACGGGTCTGCTGCAAGAGCTGCGGGTTGACCATTTGCGCGCCTCGTCGGCGTTGGCGCTGTCGGGCGGTGAACGCCGCCGGGTTGAAATTGCCCGCGCCCTGGCCACGCAGCCGCGTTTCATTTTGTTGGATGAGCCATTTGCGGGCATTGACCCGATTGCCGTGATCGAAATTCAACGCATCATCGGCTTTTTGAAAAACCGGGGCATTGGGGTCTTGATCACCGACCACAACGTGCGCGAAACCCTCGGCATTTGTGACCACGCCTACATCATCAACGACGGCAACGTGCTGGCGCAAGGCACACCGTCCGAAATTGTCAACAACGCAGACGTGCGCCGGGTTTACCTGGGTGAGCACTTCCGCATGTAGATATGACCCCCACGCTTTCCCACTTCGTGTGGACGCTGCCCCCCGAGGGGGCTAATTCTTCTCGGGGCGGCCCGTCGAAGAATTGTGGCTGTGCTATTGAGACTGCTTGGTCATGAAGCAAGGCCTGTCCTTACGCGTTTCGCAGCACCTGGCGCTCACGCCGCAGTTGCAGCAGTCGATTCGCTTGTTGCAGCTTTCAACTCTGGAGCTGGGTCAAGAAGTTGACCAAATGCTGGACGACAACCCGTTTCTGGAGCGCACGCAGGACGAAGCACCGCGCGAGGACTTTGGCTTGGGTCAAGCCGATGCGCGAGTCGCCTCGGATGATCGGGAAGCTGAAAGCTCCTCGCCGTCCAGTGGCGAATCAGGTGGGGATTACGCAGGCGATTCCGGCCCCGGCGCACAAAACAGCGACGAGGCAACGCCCTTGTCAGCTGAAGACACCCAAAACTGGGAAGGCGACGGCACTGTTGACATGGCCCCTGATGACAGCGAATGGGGTGGCGATGCCAAAGCCCACACCAATAATTTAGGGGGTGACGACGACGTGGACGCCACAGAACTGGCGCGCCAGCAAGAGTCTCTTCAGTCGTTTTTGCATCGGCAGGCCTTGGGCTTGCGCCTTGGCGACGGAGAGGGGCTGGCACTTCGGTTTTTGATTGAATCGCTCAACGACGATGGCTACCTTGAAGACAGCATTCAGGCGCTGGCGGAAAGTCTGGCTGGGCCGGACGATCCGGACCAACTGGAAGAGCTGGTGCACCATTTCACCGTGGCCCTGGGTTTGTTGCAAAGCCTGGAGCCTGCGGGTGTAGGTGCCAGAAACTTGAGCGAATGCCTGAGCTTTCAATTGCTCGCCATGCAGCGCCTGTTGGACGACCAAAACGAGGTCGGACTCAATCTGACATCGACCGAGATTCAAGAAAAAATTATCGCGGTCGCGCTTCGAATCTGCGCCCAGCCGATTGACTTTTTGGCCCGACGCGACCTGAAACGCCTGACCCAACTCTGCACCTGCCCCGAAGCCGAGGTGCGCGAAGCCATTGCGCTGATTGCGCGGCTGGAGCCCAAGCCCGGCCGCAAATTTGTGGACGTGGAGCGCAACGTGGTGGTGCCCGACGTTCTGGTGCTGAAAGTTGGCGTGGGCGCGGCGGCTAAATTCAAGGTGCAGCTCAACCAAGACGTCATGCCGCGCTTGCGCGTGCATGACATTTACGCCAATGCGCTCAAAGGGCACCGCAGCGGCGGACGTGAATCGTCCAACCAGGCGGCTTTGCAGCAGCGTCTGCAAGAAGCCCGCTGGTTTATCAAGAACATTCAGCAACGCTTTGACACCATCTTGCGGGTGAGCGCAGCCATTGTTGACCGGCAGAAAAACTTCTTTGTGCACGGTGCGCTGGCCATGCGCCCTCTGGTTCTGCGAGAAATTGCTGACGAGCTGGGCCTGCATGAATCCACCATCAGCCGCGTGACCACAGCCAAGTTCATGGCCACGCCCTACGGCACGTTTGAGTTGAAGTATTTTTTTGGTTCCGGCTTGGGCACCGAATCGGGCGGCAATGCGTCCAGCACGGCAGTGCGGGCGCTGATTCAACAATTCGTAGCTGCCGAGTCTTTGAAAAAGCCCTTGAGCGACAGTCAAATTTCGCTCATGCTCAAAGAACAGGGCATTGACTGCGCACGGCGCACCGTTGCCAAATACCGCGAAGCGCTGCGCATTGCGCCGACCAACCTTCGGAAAACACTGTGAACCAGCTTCAGCTTTTTTTACCCTGCGCCGCTGGCGTTGAGGACTACCTGCAGCCAGAGGTTCAGCGTATCACCGGCTTGCCGGATGCCGATGTGCGCAAGCGCCGGGGCGGCGTCGAGGTCACCGCGTCGTGGCGCGATGCGATGCTGCTCAACCTGCACAGCCGCTTGGCTCAGCGCGTGCTGGTGCAACTGTCTTACACGGCTTACCGAAGCGAACAAGACTTGTACCGCGCCGCGTCAGAAGTCGCCTGGGAGATTTGGTTCACGCCACGCCAGACCATGAAGGTTGAAGTCACGGCGCAGCACAGTCCGCTGACCTCATTGAATTTTGCTGGCCTGAAAATCAAAGACGCGGTGTGCGATCGTTTTCGTGCCAAAGCCGGTGGCGTGCGCCCTGATGTAGACACCACCTGGCCCGATATTCGCATTTACGCGCACCTGACCACGGACAGCCTGTCGCTGTACATCGACACCTCGGGCGAGCCGTTGTTCAAACGAGGTTGGCGCGAAGACAAAGGCGACGCACCCTTGAAAGAAACCTTGGCCGCAGCGATGATTGCCGCTAGTGGTTGGGCCGATGGCTTGAGCGCCGCGCCAGGTGCCGAGTCATCTCTTTTACCTTTGTATGACCCCTGCTGCGGCAGTGGAACCATTGCCATTGAAGCTGCCCAAATCGCCTGCCGCATTGCGCCGGGCTCCAGGCGCAGGTTTGCTTTTAAAAAAATGCTGCCGTTTCAGGCCCATGTGTGGGACGCCATCAAAACCACCGCGCAAAATGCCGAAATTTCTGCCCCTGGCTTGATTTTTGGCAGTGACGTGGCCCACCGCATGGTCGACTTTGCTCAGCGCAACGCCGAGCGCGCAGGGGTGGCCACCTGTGTCGATTTTCGAGGCGGCGACGCTTTGCAACGCATGCCACCCACGGACCTTCCAGGCGTCATGCTGTTGAACCCGCCGTATGGCGAACGCATTGCCGTGGCTGGTCTGGCGGGAGGTGCAGGCAGTGCGGTGGGCGCAGCAGCGGCCAGGGGCGGTCAATTACCTTCGCCTGATGACGAGGTGGGTCGGTTCGGTGCGCGTGAATTGGCTCAAACTGACGACGGTGGCGACTTCTTCCCCCAGCTTGCCAGCCATTGGAAGAAGAATTACAGCGGCTGGACCGCCTGGATTCTGACGCCCGATTTGAAAATGCCCAGCAAAATGCGCTTGAAAGAGTCGCGCAAAGTGCCCATGTGGAACGGCCCCATCGAATGCCGATTGTTCAGGTTCGACATGGTCAAGGGCTCTGCCCGCAAGTGACAGTCCACCACGCCCCCATCGTCCTCGACACCAACATCATCCTGGATCTGTTCGTCTTCAAAGACGTCAAAACGCCTGCCTTGAAACAAGCCCTGGAATCAGGAACCTACCAGTGGATTTCTACCCAGCCCATGCGCGACGAGCTGGAGCACGTACTAGCCTACCCGCACATCGTTGGCCGCCTGGTCTTTTATCAATTGACCGCTCCATTCATTCTGGCCCAATTCGATAAATTCGCGCGACTGGAACCTGTTGCCCCCAAAACCAGCGTCACTTGCAAAGACGCTGACGATCAAAAATTCATTGACCTGGCCGTCGCGCACCATTCACTTTTGCTTAGCAAAGACAAGGCCGTGCTTTGTATGGCAAAGCGGCTGGCGGCGCTTGGGGCGGCTGTGAGCGTCGCGCTGGACGTTGAAGTCAAATGCAGCTGAAAGCGCCATTCACCGAGCCGATATAGCGGCCTGAGCGGGTTCGCTTTTGGCAAAATTCCCCGCCACCGCCTGCGGCCAATACAGCGCATAAATTGGCGACAAGCCGCTCAAGTCCTCTCCCAGCAAGGCCCCATCTGGCATTTGCGTCAAGATCGCCTGCGCCAGCAATTGCACTTTTTGATCACTGCCACGGCGCACGATGTGGTCGGCGGTGATCTCGCTGGGGTGGTTCAAGCCGGCGGCTTGCAGCAGCTCTTTCAAGGCGTGCAGGGTTTGCTGGTGAAAGTTGTAAACGCGCTGGGCTTTATCGCCCACCACCAGCGCTTTTTGGCGCACAGGGTCTTGCGTGGTGACGCCCGTGGGGCAGTGCCCTGTGTGGCAGGCTTGAGCTTGCAAACAGCCCAGCGCAAACATGAAGCCGCGCGCGCTGTTGCACCAGTCGGCACCCAGCGCCATCAGGCGGGCAATGTCAAACGCGCTGATGACTTTGCCCGCGCAACCCAGCTTGATGCGATCTCGCAGGCCCGCGCCGCGCAGCGTGTTGTGCACCAGGCGCAGGCCCTCTTGCAGGGGCACGCCCACGTGGTCGGTGAACTCCAGTGGGGCAGCACCCGTGCCGCCCTCCGCCCCATCGACCACGATAAAGTCTGGCGTGATGCCGGTTTGCAGCATCGCCTTGACGATGGCAAACCACTCCCACGGATGGCCGATGCACAGCTTGAATCCGGTTGGCTTGCCACCCGACAGCGTACGCAGGCGGGCGATGAAGTGCATCATCTCAACAGGCGTGGAAAACTCGCTGTGCGACGCGGGCGACAGGCAGTCCACCCCCGCTGCAATACCGCGTGCATTGGCTATCTCAATGGTGACCTTGGCACCCGGCAGCATGCCGCCGTGGCCGGGTTTCGCGCCTTGACTGAGCTTGAGCTCGATCATCTTCACCTGAGGCTCACGCGCACTGATCGAGAACTTCTCGGCGTTGAAGCTGCCATCTTCATTGCGGCAGCCAAAGTAGCCCGACGCCACTTCCCAGATCAAGTCGCCACCATGCACGCGGTGGTACTGCGAGATCGATCCCTCGCCCGTGTCATGAGCAAAGCCGCCTTGCTTGGCGCCGCTGTTCAGCGCCAGGATGGCGTTGGCACTCAGGGCACCAAAGCTCATGGCCGAGATATTAAAAATGCTCAGCGCGTAAGGCTGGCTGCAGCCCGGGTTGGGCGAAGTGGCCGTGCCGCCCACCCACACCCGAAAGTCATGTGTGCTTAGTGTCGACGGGGCCACCGAGTGGTTGATCCACTCGTAACCAACCGCGTGTACATCCAGCTGTGTGCCAAACGGGCGTTTGTCTGGCTCGCCTTTGGCCCGCTGGTACACCAAGGAGCGCTGCGAGCGCGAAAACGGCATGGCCTCGGTGTCGCTCTCCAGAAAATACTGGCGCATTTCGGGGCGGATAAATTCCAGCATGAAACGCATGTGCCCAATGACCGGGTAGTTGCGCAGCACCGAACGCCTGGTTTGCACAACGTCGTAAATACCGACGCCCACCAAAAACAAAAAGATGGTTCCCCAAAAAATGCCCACACCAAAGCCCACCAAGGTGAACAGACTGAGCAACAGTCCCAGACCTGACAAGGCAAACGCGGTGTAACGAATGGGGAAAACAGAATTGGCAAATTTCAGCATGTCGCAAAGTCTCCGGGGCGCGGTTTTTATGCCCCTAGTTTGACACGACCCGGTGACACGCGGACTAAACTCAGACCATGATAACTAGCCAACCCCCTCAAGCGATGGCCGACGACACGGAACCATCCCCATTCGACCTGCTGGACGATATGCTGGACGACATCCGAAAGCGCAAGGAAGAAACCCCGCAATGGGAGTTTTGCGACGGCTTTATGACGGCTTTGATTTGCTGCCGCCGCGTGATCCATGCCAGTGAATACCTGCCGGTTTTGCTGGATACCGAGGAGCTCAACGACCAAGGCGAGGGCACTTTTGCCGATGATGAGCAGTTTGGGCGCTTCATGGCCTTGTGGGTGAGCCGCTGGAACCAGATTGCCCAAGCGCTCAACACGCAGGTTGAGAGCTTGAGCGACGAACGCGCCTTTCAGCCTGAAGTGATGGATATCCGAGGTGCCTTGGCAGCCTTGCCGGATGATCAAAAGCTGGACAGATCTGGCGAAATAATTCCTGCCTTGGGGCAGGTTTGGGCGCTAGGCTTCATGTTCATGGTCGAAACCTGGCCTGACGAATGGCAGCCGCCGCGCGACAAGAAGACGGCCAAATGGATTGACGAGTCGCTGGAGGCCATCATCGCGCTGACCGAAGACGACACCGACCCACCCACAGTCGCCTGTTTTGATGAAAACGGTCCACCCAGCGTGAGCGAGCGGCGTTTGTGCGAGTTCACCGACGCGGTTTGGGCCACTTACGACTTGCGCGCTGTGATGGCAGACCTGGGGCCACGCGTTGAAACCGTGCACAACCCGTCAAAAATTGGCCGAAACGACCCCTGCCATTGCGGCAGCGGCAAAAAATTCAAAAAATGCCACGGGGCGTGATTTTGAAGCTTACTCAAAGCGCCTTCCAAATTCACCAGGGCAAAACGCTGCCGTCGTGATTGAAAAAACCGCCTGAATCGGCCGCCGTCAAGCCGCCAATGACCGCCAGCAGGCGATTGGCAGCGGAGCGTGGCGTCAGCACGTCGAGCCCGGTTTTGGCAAATGGCCCCGACA
>JANNCN010000162.1:0-18648 GCA_031386665.1 Rhodoferax sp.
GGCTCCCAGTTCCCTCGCAGCTGCCTCCGCGTCACCAAGCAACGCTTTGCCGAAACCCCTGCGTTCCTGAGCGGCCGCGACTGCGAGATGCAGCACTTCGCATTGATACCACTGGACCCGCTTCACCTCCACGCAGGCCAGGACTTCGCCTCTTTGACCCAAGCGAACCCGATAGTTGTCGCGGTGCGCAGCAACTTGCTCACCTGTGTACTGCACGGATAGCTGATTTCGCTCGTTCAGCAGAGTTGCGATTTGCTGAGATTGCAATGGCGTGAGGGACATGACGACCATCATATCCAATTGGATTCGTTTGCATTTTTCAAATGTGTCACAGGTAAATATGGGCAAAAAGTAGTCCACTAAACCCAACACGCAACATCCGAGATTGATCGCCGCTTGCACTACGTGGCGGTCTTTCAAGCGACAAAGCGAGCGCGGTGATCGGGCCATGCGACCGGGCTTTGGGGTGGAACGCGTTGCGGTAGCGACTTGTCAAAGTATCATCAAAAAATTCTGCGACCACCGTGTCGCACGAATTTTTCGTGGCCGCGCGGAACTTCCACCCCAAAACCGCATGCGCATGGCCCGGTCGGCGCGCGGATTCACGCCTGCAGCGGCAACTCACGCAATCCAACAAGTTTGCACAAAAAAGAACCTGGAAGTTAATTTTTATCCAAACAGCCTGTATTTTCGCGATTTTTATGCATTTTAATGCTCTAGCTCTCGTGAAATGGAATTAGTTTGCTATAAATAGAGTAGCAATTCAGTTCAATTCAAACACAGCTCACATGCCGCGCAATGCAAGTGTCCAAGACCTCTTCACCAGGGCGCTGCCACCAATCAAGGTCTGAAAAAATTTCGACCTCTGCAAAACCGGCATAGCCCGCGCGTTCCATGTGGCTGCGAATTTTTCGCAACTCAATGACGCCATCGCCCATCATGCCTCGGTCGTTCAACAGGTCGCGCGTGGGGGTCAGCCAATCGCACACATGCCAGGCCAACAGACGGCTTTGGCCAGCCCGGGCAATTTGTTCAGCTAGCTTAGGATCCCACCACACATGGTACGCATCGACAGCCACACCCAATGCCCCGGTGCGACCAGGATCAAGCGCATCGCACAAGTCCAGAGCGTGTTCCATGGTGTTGACGCAGGCGCGTTCGGCGGCCTGCATGGGGTGCAGCGGCTCGATGGCCAGTGGCATGCCCACTGTGCGTGCGTAGTCCAGCGTTGCCGCAATGCCCTCAAAAACTTCACCGCGAGCACGGCTGATGTCCGTGTAGTCTGGTTTGCCAGTGAGAGCACCCGGAAGTGAGCCCACCACCAAAACCAAACAGGGAGCATTCAGGGTTTTCGCTTCGTCAATGGCACGACGGTTGTCCAGCAGCGCCGCTTGTCTGCCCGCTGCATCTCCGGCCGGGAAAAAGCCGCCACGGCAGTACCCGGATAGTTGAATACCCGTGTCGCGCAGCTGCTTTGCGATCTTGTCCAACCCGACGGCTGCCACCTGATCTCGCCAGGGGCTGATCGCGGGAATGCCGCGCCTTGCGCACTCGTCAATGATGTCGCTAAGTGGCCAGTCTTGCCCGCTGCTTTTTCGCACCGTTGCGGTGTTGATGGACAGCCAACGGTGATCTTGGGTGAAGTCGCGCATTACAGGATTCGAATTCAATCAATACCATGCATGGCGCAAAGCGCCTTCATTCGGCGCACCGCAAGCTCTGGCTTTTGCAGCACGTTGGCCGCATCGGCCAGGCGAAACAATTCTGCCAAGTGCACCAGCGAACGCGTGCTCTGCTGCCCACCTACCATGGTGAAATGGCTCTGGTGGCCGTTCAGCCAGGCCATGAACACCACGCCGGTTTTGTAGAAGCGGGTGGGCGCGGCAAACATGTGGCGCGACAGCGGCACGGTAGGGCCGAGTATGGCGTGAAACTTGTCGAGATTGCCTTGCGCCAGCTCACCCATGGCCGCACAGGCGGCAGGGGCGATGGCGTCAAAAATTCCCAAAAGCGCATCGCTTTGGCTGTGTACTTTGCAGGTGCCAGACGTGTCGCTTTGGTGCGCATCTCCGGCAATCAGTTCGGCGTAGTTGAAGTCGTCGCCCGTGTACATGCGCACTCCCTGGCCTTCCAGTCCGCCCGTGGTGGGCAGGCGTCGGCGCATGGCGATTTCCTTGTCTTTGTCCAGCAGCGAGATCTTGATGCCGTCCACCTTGTCGGGGTGCGCATTGATGATGCCAAGGGCTGTGTTCATGGCTTGGTCTGTGTCAACTGATCCCCAGTACCCCGCAAGGGCCGGGTCGAACATATCGCCCAGCCAATGCAGCACCACAGGTTGCTTGGCTTGGCTCAGAATGCGGTCGTACACGCGCTCGTAATCTGCGGGGCTTTGGGCCACACGGGCCAGGGCGCGACTGGCCATGACGATCAACTTGCCGCCGAGTTTTTCGATGGCTTCCATTTGCGCCTCGTACCCGCGAATCACGTCATCAACCGTTTTCACGTCTTCCAACATCAAATGGTCGGTGCCGCAACCCGACGCGACCAGCGCTGTGCCGCCAACGGCCGCGAAATCTTTTGCCGCGTCCAGCGAGCGGCGAATCAGATCCAATGAAGTTGGCCAGTCCAAACCCATGCCGCGCTGTGCCGTGTCCATGGCTTCGGCCACGCCCAGGCCCAGCGACCACAGGTGTTGGCGGTAGGCTAATGTTGATTCCCAGTCCACTGCACATTGCAGCCAGGGATCAATCGCTGCGCGCGGGTCTGCGACCACGTGGGCGGCTGAATAGACGATGCGGTTGAACGGAATGCGAATGGCGGGCGGGGCAGCAACCGTGCCGCACAAGGTGTAGGTTTGCACCGAGCCTGCGACATCGGGCAATTGGAGACTTTGGGACATGAATTGAGCTGAAAATTTGTGTTGAAATTCATCAGACTTGCAGGGGTGGAATGTCCACCCAGCGCCGCTCCTTCCAGCTCTGCAAGGCGGCTTCCACCAGTTGCACGCCCTTGGCCCCTTCGGGCAGCGTGAAGCGCCAAGGCGCGTCTTCCACTACATGGCGAATGAAGTCTTCCCACTGAATTTTGAAGCCGTTGTCATGCACCTGGGTGTCGGGCACTTCTTGCCATTGGTCGAAGAAGTTCATGGTCTGCTTCTCATCGGGGTTCCACACTGGGCGCGGCGTTGTCACGCGGCTCTGGGCGCGGCATGACGACAGGCCCGCCACGGCCGAGCCATGCGTGCCGTCCACATGGAAGGTGACCAGGTCGTCGCGGCGCACGCGGGTGGCCCAAGACATGTTCATCTGCGCGATAACACTCTCGCCGTTATGGCCAATCAGTTCGGCCGTGGCGTAGGCCGCGTCGTCAGCCGTGGCTTTGTAGGGCTGACCAGCTTCGTCCCAGCGCTCTGGGATGTGGGTGGCCCCAATGCATGACACAGATTTGACTTGGCCAAACAGGTTGTCCAGCACATAGCGCCAATGGCACATCATGTCCAAAATCATGCCGCCACCATCTTCCTTGCGGTAGTTCCAACTGGGGCGCTGTATCGGTTGCAGGTCGCCTTCAAACACCCAGTAACCAAACTCCAGGCGCACCGACAGCATTCGACCAAAAAAGCCTGCGCGGCGCAGCATGTCGAGCTTGCGCAAGCCCGGCAGGAAAAGCTTGTCTTCCACGGCACCGTGTTTCAGTCCCGACTCTTCGGCGAGGCGCGCAATCTCCACCGCTTCATTCAAATTGGTGGCAATCGGCTTTTCGCAATAGACATGTTTGCCCGCCCGAATGGCGCGGGCCAAGAGCGCTGGGCGCATTTGCGTGGTGCCTGCGTCAAAGAAAACGGTGTCGTCCTGGTTGGCCAGCGCAGCATCCAGGTCAGTGCCCCAGCGTTCAATGCCCTGGGCCTTGGCCAGCGCCTGCATTTTTTCGGCGTTGCGGCCAATCAAGATGGGGTCGGGCATCACCTTATCGCCGTTGGAGAGGGTCACACCGCCTTGCTTGCGAATGGCGACGATTGAACGGATCAGGTGCTGGTTCATGCCCATGCGCCCGGTGACGCCATGCATGATGATGCCCAGTCTTTGAACGCTCATTGGGCCACCTGCAATCCGGCGGCTTTCACCAGCACAGCATTGGTTTTGATTTCGTCCCTGATGTAAGCATCAAACTGCTCGGGCTTGAGCGTCCAGGCATCGGCACCGAGCTTGGCAAATCGCTCTTTAACCTCTGGTGAGGCCAGCGCTTTGACCACTTCATCGTTCAGGCGGTTGACGATGTCGCGCGGCGTTTTGGCAGGGGCCATCATGCCGATCCAGAAGTTGAACTCAGAGCCTGGCACGCCCGCCTCTGAGGTGGTGGGCACGTCGGGCAAGGCACTGGCACGGCGGGGCGAGCCCACGGCCAGGGCGAGCAATTGGCCTTCCTTGATTTGCCCGATCACCGGGGCAATGGGGCTGAAGTAATAGTCCACCCGACCTGCCAACACTTCGGTCACCGCCTCGGCGGAGCCTTTGAATGGGATGTTGAGGGCGTCAATGCCTGCCGCCATCTTGAACTTTTCTGCATTCAAGTGCGTGGCGCTGCCCTGGCCGGCAGACGCAAAATTCATCGCGCCAGGTTTGGCCTTGGCAGCAGCCAGCAGCGCCTGCAAGGTCTTGATGTTTTTGGCAGGCGATATCACCAGCACATTGGGCGTGCTTGAAATAGGTGTCACGCCAACAAAGTCGCCCAGCGTGTCAAACGGCAGTTTGGCAAAGGTGGACGGGCTCACCGTGTGCGACGACGAGTGCACCATGATGGTGTAGCCGTCTGGCGCAGCAGTGGCGACAGCGGCTTGGCCGATGGTGCCACTGGCTCCAGCCCGGTTGTCGATGACCAAGGTCTGCCCCAGGCTGGCCCCCATCTTGTCGGCAATCGCGCGGGCAATGATGTCAGTGGTGCTGCCTGCGGCGAACGGCACGATCACTCGAATCGGTTTGTTGGGCCAGGCTGCCTGAGCAACAGCTTGAAGCGGCGCCAGGGTGGCCAATGCAGTGAAGGCTACCCAGTTAGTCAAGGCTGAGCGAACGGCTGTGCGGCGTGAAGAGGTCATGACATCTCCTAAAGAAGGTTTCGGGGGGGAGGATCTATTCGAAATTTCAAAGTGCAATTTTAATTCACTAAAAGGTGAATTGTAAATCGATATGAGGCCCATGCACCGTTTGGTGGCACGCCTCATTCAGCCGATTCAAATCGAAGATCGGGCCAGCTTAGCCTTTGAGCGCATAGCCCAGAATTACATCCGTCATGTGCGACAAGCGCTCGTTGCGAGCCTTGGGCGTCATCAGGTCGCGACCAAAAATGGCGGTCAAAGAGTGGTTGTTAGACAGGTAAAAATACGCCAAACCCGCAATCGAAATATAGAGCTGCAGTGGGTCAATGCCACCTCGAAAAATACCCTCGACGCGGCCGCGTTCCAGAATTTCACCCAAAGTTTTAATCAGCGGGGAGTTCATTTCCCGAACCCGCTCAGACTTTGCCAAATGCCGCGCCAAGTGCAAATTGGCACTGTTCAGCAGGGTAATGAATTCAGGGTGCTCCAGGTAATAGTCCCAGGTGAATTCCGTCAACCGCCGAATCGCCTGTGCCGGGGCGAGATCGGTCAGGTGGAGTTTTTGCTCTGCTGCGCGAATGTCGGCGTAAGTGCGTTCCAGCACCGCCAAAAACAAATCGTCCTTGCTGGTGAAGTAATAGTAGATTAGCCGTTTGTTCAGTTGGGCGCGTTCGGCAATGCGATCCATGCGCGCGCCGCCCAAACCCGCTTGGGCAAACTCGTCCCGGGCGGCCGCCAGAATTGCCAATTGAGATCGGTCAGCATCGCGTGAGCGGGGCTCTGTGGCGTCGGGCTTGGGGGAGAGCATGGTTTAGTTAGTTAACGAAACGGTGAATTATCGCCCACCACCCAAACCATCACCCAAACCACCACCCAAACCATCACCCAACCAAAATTGCACAGTTCAGGCTTTGAAGGCATCCAGCCCCGCGCGGGCCGTGTTTTGCAGCTTGCCCTGCACCGCCGGTATCCACCCCAGCAAAACGCCCTTGAGCCCCAGAGCCTGGCGCATCCATTTGTACAGGTCAAATCGATCCGTGTGGCGGATGATCTTGCCTTGCCTGAACACAAAACTGGCGTGAATGTCATTCACCACCTTTTTGCCAGTGGCGGAGAACGTGTAGGTGGCGACCCAGTGCGCCTTGCCGGTGCTGTCGGTGGCCTCAATGCCATCGACCACCACGGTCATGTCTTTGCCTCTGGCGCACAGCATTCGCCACATTTTTCCTGCAGCTTCGCCGCGCAGGTCGTGAAACATCGGGTCTGAAAAAACCACATCAGGGGCATAGCAAGCAGCCATTGCAGCGCCGTCCAGCTTGGACAGTGACAAGTAAAACCGTTTGATGAGTTGGGCATTGGGGTGCATGGCAATTCCTTCGCAAAATGGCGGATGGTACAAAGCTACTTTATTATCCCAACGACAGTCCTACAGTATGACCCGATCAGCCGCCCTTTTGCAAGCCCACACCCAGTTTGAGACTGGTGAGTTTCAACGCACACTGGCGCGTCGCATTGCCATGCCAACTGAAAGCCAAAACTCGGCACGTGCTGCGGTTTTGGCAAACTACCTGAACGAAGAGCTGCGCCCCGCTTTTGAAGCCATGGGTTTTGCCTGCCAACAATTGACGCACCCAGACGCCCAAGCCCCGTTTTTATTCGCAGAACGCAGGGAAGGTTTGAATTTGCCCACCGTCTTTGGCTATGGCCATGGCGACGTGATTCGCGGGCTTGAAGGCCAGTGGACGGACGGCCTGGCGCCCTGGGCATTGACCGAACACGATGGCCGCTGGTACGGGCGCGGCATCGCCGACAACAAGGGCCAGCACTCAGTCAATCTGCAGGCCCTGGCGAATGTCATCGCGGTGCGTGGCAAGCTCGGGTTTAACGCCAAGTACCTGATCGAAATGGGCGAAGAAGTCACATCGCCCGGTTTGCAAGCGCTTTGCGAGGCTCACAAAGCACTGTTCAAAGCCGACGTGATGATCGCGTCCGACGGCCCGCGCCTCAGTGCGGCCAGGCCCACCGTCTTTTTGGGGTCACGCGGTTGCATTAATTTTGACTTGTCCATTCAAGCGCGCTCAGGTGCCCACCATTCGGGCAATTGGGGCGGGCTGATCTCCAACCCTGGCATTCAGTTGGCCCACGCCCTGGCCAGCATCACCACCGCCACCGGGCATATTCAAATCAAAGCCTGGTGCCCAGCGGCTCTGCCAGCGTCGGTGCGGGCCGCCTTGGCAGATTGCGAAGTTGATGGCGGCTTGCAGGGCGACAGCACCGCCCCCGTGGTGGAGCCCGGCTGGGGCGAACCCGGTTTAAGCCCGGCTGAGCGCGTGTTTGGCTGGTCTTCGTTTGAAATCTTGGCGTTCAAAACTGGCAACCCCGACATGCCGGTCAACGCCATTCCTGCACGTGCCTGGGCGCGCTGCCAACTGCGCTTTGTGGTGGGCATCGACACAAACGACATCTTGCCCGCGCTGCGTCGCCATCTGGACGAGAACGGTTTTGACTTCGTGAAAATTGACGCCGCACCGGACGAAATATTCAAAGCCACCCGCATTGACTCCGAAGAGCCCTGGGTGCAATGGGTGGTGAAGTCCATCGATCAAACCACGGGCCAAAAAACCGCTGTATTGCCCAACCTGGGTGGGTCGCTGCCGAACCACATCTTCACTGAAACCTTGGGTCTGAAAGCCATCTGGGTGCCCCATTCCTACCCCGGCTGCTCGCAACACGCCCCGAATGAACACTTGCCACCCGCGTTGCTGCGCGAAGGCCTGGCGATCATGACCGGGCTGTATTGGGACTTGGGCGCGGGTGACACGCCGTTGGGCGAGCAAGATTGAAATGCTATAATATACATAGCAAACTATGTATATTATTCGGGAGCTAGAGACTCATTTTAATAACATTCTAGTCAAAAATGACAAGAAACACCTACTTTTACCACATTTGTGGTAAAAGTAGGTGTTTTTTGACTATTGGTTGAGAATTTTTTTGAAAATGTGATTTGCCTGTCAAGTCGAAATTTGAATTTCACCCTGATGGCCAGAAACCACTTTACTGTAAATGGATACAGTAGTATGCTGGTGGCAAATACAAAATTTCAGGGAGAAAACTATCGTGTCATTGCCAACGGCCTACTTGGGCAAGTCAGCATTTGTAGCTCATGTGCGTGAGGACGGAAAAATTCAGTCGCTCGAATCGCATCTTTTGAGCGTTAGCCAGCTTGCTGCTCAACTGGCCGGGAAATTTGGCTTGTACACACAGGGGGCACTAATTGGTCTGCTCCACGACTTGGGTAAGTACAGCGCAGCATTTCAGGCTTACATCAAATCTGCTACTGGCTTGCTGAATCAAGACGAAGATGAGGAGTTTGTCGATGCCGTCGGCCTGAGAGGGAAAATTGACCACTCCACCAGCGGGGCACAGTGGATTTGGCTGGAATTGGCGCAAAAGGACGATCTGGCACGAATTGCCGGGCAGATTTTGGCTTTGTGCATCGCCTCACACCACTCTGGTTTGATCGACTGTCTTGCGCAATCGGTCGGCAAGCCTGTTGAAGACTTATTCACAAAGCGGATTAACAAGTCCGACGGAAAAACCTATCTCCAAGAAGTGCTGGGCAAGGCAGATCAGGAGCTACTGGAAACCGCACGCGGCTTGATGATGCGCCCAGAAACGACGCAGGCATTTCAAGGTTGGATTGAAAAAATTCTTGGCAAAGCACCTGGTGAAGCGCCACTTCAAAAAGCGCAAAGTCCGGTTTTCCAACAGCAGGTCGGCCTGCTTACGCGTTCTCTGTTCAGTTGCCTCATTGACGCCGACCGTATCGACACTGCCGATTTCGAACACCCTGGGCTGGCGCGGCGGCGGTTGCGCGGCAATTACGAAGCTTGGGAGGGGTTGAATCAACGTCTGGAAACGCACCTGCGCACCTTCACCCCGCGTCACCCCATCGATGCTTTACGGCAAGATATTTCGCGCCATTGCCGAAAAGGAGCAGCGCGTGATAAGGGCATCTATACCCTCACTGTGCCGACTGGTGGCGGCAAGACATTGGCGAGCCTGCGGTTTGCCCTGCACCATGCGCTCAAGCACGGCATGGACAGGATTATTTATGTCATCCCGTTCACGTCCATCATCGATCAGAATGCTCAAGTCGTTCGGCAGATTCTTGAGCCTGAAGGTGTAGAGACTGGCAGTGTGGTGCTTGAACACCATTCCAACCTGACGCCAGAAGATCAAAGCTGGCGCAGCAAAATCCTCTCGGAAAACTGGGATGCGCCGGTCGTGTACACCACATCCGTGCAATTGCTGGAGGCGCTGTTCGGTGCGGGCACGCGTGGCGCGCGGCGGATGCATCAACTGGCCAACGCGGTGTTGATCTTTGACGAGATCCAAAGCTTGCCGATTAATTGCGTTCACCTGTTCAACAATGCCATGAACTACCTGGCCGATTTCTGCGGCAGCACGGTTGTGCTTTGCACCGCCACCCAGCCACTGCTCGATCAGGTCGACGCACACAAAGGTGCAATTCGAGTTCCGAGGGGCAACGAACTCATGCCCGATGTGAAGCAACTCTTCGACGACCTGAAGCGCGTCGAAGTCGTCAATCGACGCAAGCCTGGTGGCTGGTCGCAGGATGAAATTGCGGCTTTGGCGTTTGAGAGTATCAAGTTGTCAGGTAGCTGTCTGATTATCGTTAACACCAAAAAGGCAGCGCAGGCGATTTACAGGCTATGCAAAGAAAACAGCGCGGCCAAGGTTTTCCATCTGAGCACGAACATGTGTCCAGCCCACCGAAAATCGATTTTGGGCGAAGTGCGTGTGCGACTGGATCAAGTTCCTTCCGTCCCAACACTTTGCATCAGTACGCAATTGATCGAGGCTGGCGTCGATGTCGATTTTGGTTCGGTCATCCGTCTCACGGCAGGACTGGACTCCATTGCACAGGCTGCGGGGCGCTGCAACCGCAATGGCCGCGCGAAACAAGGCTTGGTGCATGTGCTCAACCCGCGTGCCGAGGACGAGAACCTGGATATGTTGCCCGACATCCAGATTGGCCGAAACAAAGCAGAGCGTGTATTGGATGACTACGAAGCCAGCCCTGAAAAATTCGGGCATAACCGCATTGGCCCTGAAGCGATGGCCTGGTACTACACAAACTATTTCTTCGCTCGCGCAAAGGAAATGAGCTATCCGATTTCAGCTAAACAAATTGGCCACGATGACACCCTGCTGAACCTGCTCTCCGATAACGCTCTTGCAGTCGGCGACTACAAGCGAACCAAACGTCAAGCGCCAGCCATCTACTTGCGGCAGTCTTTTATGACCGCTGCCAAGGCGTTCAAAGCGATCGATGCTCCGACACGGGGTGTCATCGTCCCTTACAGCAATGATGGCAAAGAACTCATCAATGATTTATGCGGTGCCTACCTGCCCGACAAGGAATTCGAGCTGCTGCGCCGGGCACAGCAGTTCAGCGTCAACGTGTTCCCGAACGTGCTTGGAAAACTGTCCAAAGACGGCATCGTGCGGGAAATTCGAGAAGGCACGGGCATTCTTTACCTGACCGATTCGCGCTACTACAGTCTGGAATTCGGCCTGTCTGAAACCCCGGAAGGAAATATGGAAGTTCTCTATGTCGCACCGTAACAGCATCGAGTTCAAGGTTTGGGCGCGTCACGCCCTGTTCACTGATCCGCTGACAAGGATTGGTGGCGAAAAGTGCTCGTACCACATCCCAACTTACGAAGCCTTGAAGGGCATCGCCAAGTCCATTTACTGGAAGCCTACCTTCACCTGGGTGATCGACGAGGTCAGGGTAATGAAGCCGATCCGGACGCAAACCAAGGGCACAAAACCCCTTGAGTTCGGTGGTGGCAACACCCTGGCGATCTACACATTTCTATCCTGTGTCGAATACCAAGTATGTGCGCATTTTGAACAGAATTTGTTCCACCCTGAGCTCGCAGAAGACTGGATCGAAGGCAAGCACCACGCAATCGCCAAACGAATGCTGGAACGGGGTGGGCGGCAGGATATCTTTCTGGGTACGCGTGACTGCCAGGGCTATGTCGAACCTTGCGTTTATGACTCGGGAACCAGCCCTTACGACGATGCAGGTGAGTTGGCATATGGGCTGATGTTCCACGGTTTCGACTACCCAGACGAGACGGGTGAAGACAACTTGCAGGCCCGGTTTTGGAGACCAACTATGACGGATGGCCGCATTCAATTCGTGAGACCGGAAGACTGCTCGATCCGTAAATTTGTCCGGCCAATGACTCCAAAAAAATTCGGCAAAGGCAAGCTGCGTGATGTGACGCAGGAAGCCACCGGCGTGGGGGTTTGATATGGGCTGGATACAGAAGCTGTATGAAACCTATGAGCAGACAGATCGATTGCCTAATCGGAATGAAATCCAACCGTGGCCTATGGCCCATTACTCAAAGAGAGCACACCTTGAGGTCGCCATCGACTCAGCCGGTAACTTCAGACGGGTCAGGAAATTGGGCGCTACAGAATCAGCAACATTAATCCCCGTGACCGAAGCCTCGGTCGGAAGAGCAGGGAGCAAGATTGCACCGCATCCACTCTGCGAAGAAATTAGTTATTGCGCCCGTGATTTTCCTGAAATAGATGGGAAAAAACATGCGGCTTACATTTCCAGTCTGGGGAAATGGTGTGAATCGGCGCAACAACATCCGAAAGCCGAGGCGGTTTTTACTTACTTGACCCGCGGAAATCTTTGGGCAGACCTTCTCAGAGAAAAAATGATTCCCATGATTTTCGAAGGTGCTCGCGGAAAAGAAAAAATCAAAGACGCAAAGGTTTTTATTCGCTGGCGAGTGGAATCGCCGGATGATCCTGCATCAGGCACTTGGGAAGATACGAAGCTGATCGAAGCATGGATAGCGTATGACCAGATTCAAAATCCCAGGAACGGGATATGCATGGTGCTTGGGGAGGAAGCTCGTCTATGTAAAAACCATCCAAAATTCATCCGCCACTCCGGTGACGGCGCCAAGCTCATCAGCGCCAACGACAGTTCGGGTTACACCTTCAGAGGTCGTTTTACCGACGACACGGGCCAGCAGGCATGCGGTGTGGGCTACGAAGTCACTCAAAAAGCCCACAACGCCTTGCGCTGGCTGATTCAGCGCCACCAAGCCTACCGAAATGACGATCAAGTCATCGTGAGTTGGGCGGTTGCGGGCGTGCCCATTCCCGATCCGTTTGGCAATTCGCTGACCTTGATGCTTGCTGGCGAATCCGTCGCAGCACCGCCCGTAGCACCTGAGCTATCCCTCGATGGCGATGCCGGGCAAGCCTTTGCCAAGCGTTTGAATCTCGCCTTGGCAGGCTACCGCGCGAAGCTGGGGCCGACGGATGACATCGTTGTCATGGGCCTGGACTCGGCGACGCCGGGGCGAATGGCCATCACGTACTACCGGGAACTGACCGGCTCTGAGTTTCTTGAACGGATCGAAGCCTGGCATACGGCATATGCCTGGCCGCAAAACTTTGGCAAAGAACTGAAATTCATTGGCTCACCTGCACCTCGTGACATCGCCGAAGCGGCGTTTGGTCGCCGATTGGACGACAAGCTTAAGAAATCCACAGTTGAACGACTTCTTCCATGCATCGTCGATGGGCAGCCAATGCCACGCGATCTGGTCGAGTCGACTGTCAGGAGAGCTTGCAATCGTGTTGCGATTGATCATTGGGAATGGGAAAAGACCCTGGGCATTGCCTGCGCCCTGTTCAAAGGCGCATTCAAAAACAAGGAGTATCAAATGTCACTCGAAATCGACCGGAACGGTCGGGATTATCTGTATGGTTGCCTGTTGGCAATCGCAGAGCATATTGAAAGTCGTGCTCTCTATGTAGCGGGTGAAAAACGTGACACCACGGCGGCGAAATTGATGCAACGCTTTGCAGACCGACCGGCAAGCACCTGGCGCACCATCGAACTAGCGCTCTCGCCATCCAAGTCACGCCTGCGCACCAAACGTGCGGGATTTATGTATGAAATGAACAAACTTCTTGATGAAACTGTCACCCGTTTTGTCTGTAGCGACTTCCTCGACGACAGCAAACTTTCGGGTGAATTTCTACTTGGATATCACTGCCAGCGAAAAAATCTAAATCCGCCAAAACCAGATAACGACACCCCAACCGAAGACCCCCTCAACGAATAAGCCCACCAAGGAATTCAACATGACTACCTTACAGAAAAAAATTGATTTCGCAGTTGTCCTTCGGGTCAAAAATGCCAACCCAAATGGCGACCCGTTAAATGGCAACCGCCCACGTACTGACTATTCAAACTTCGGTGAAATGAGCGATGTGTCGCTCAAGCGAAAGATCCGGGATCGGCTGCTGGAGCGATGGGTAAACGACGGGCGAAATGAAAGCGACGGCAACATGATCTACGTCCAGTCCGACGACCGTAAGGCGGACGATGCCAAGAGCTTGCGGGCACGGGCGGAAGCGGGCTTGGGCAAGGAGTTAGGGTCAGATAAAACAGTGGAGTTGGCATGCAAAAGATGGCTGGACGTTCGTGCATTCGGCCAACTTTTTGCCTTGAAAAGCAACAAGAAAGCCGGTAAAAAGAAAGAGGACGGCGGTGACGACGAAGGCGATACGGGAGTGTCCATCGGCATACGCGGGCCTGTCACTGTTCAGTCTGCTTTCAGCGTCGAACCCGTCGATATAGCCAGCACCCAAATTACCAAGAGTGTGAATGGCGAGGACACCAAGGACGGCAAGAGAAGTTCCGACACCATGGGAATGAAGCATCGCGTGGACAAAGGAATTTATGTTTTTTTCGGAAGCATGAATCCGCAATTGGCAGAGCGAACAAGGTTTAGCGATGAGGATGCAGCGGCTATTAAACTGGTGCTTCCCCGTTTATTTGAAAACGATGAATCCTCAGCGCGGCCGGCGGGGAGTATGGAAGTGCTGACCGTTGTATGGTGGGATCATGGCCAAAAGCTGCCGAAATACTCTTCCGCCAAGGTGCATCAGTCCTTACAGGTGAATTTGGACGGTGGGATTGATAGTGGAAAGCTTGATGGTCTGAATCCTGAGTTCATTCCCGGTTTCTGAATTGCAACGGAAAGGACCACGAATTGAAAATCCTCCCCACTCAATTCGACGGCCAATCCATCCGCCGTGTCTACGACGAAGACACTGAAACCTGGTGGTTTTCAGTGATTGACGTGGTGCAGGTGCTTACGCTACAGGTCAGCTACCAGACCGCGCCCAAGTACTGGAACAAGCTCAAAGAGCGTTTGGCTAAAGAGGGTAGCGAGTTGGTGACAAACTGTCACCGACTGAAATTGCAAGCTGCCGATGGTAAAAACTACCTCACTGACGTAGCCACCGCAGAGACCCTGTTGCGCCTGGTCCAATCCGTCCCCAGCCCCAAGGCGGAGCCCATCAAACGCTGGCTCGCCAAGGTCGGTTATGAGCCCATGATCGGGCAGGGAACCCGCCGTAAGCTCACCACTTACTATCCAGCTTCAAGGCATACTCTGTTTCGTTTGAAGTTCAATGCTTGGTGGTTAGGCGGCCAGTTCAGCCTAAGCCAGGCCCAATCTTGACAAAGGAGATTCTGAAGTGACCGAAATCGTTTTTGTAGTCGAACATGCCCCCGAAGGTGGTTTCACGGCCCGGGCCTTGGGCGAATCAATCTTCACCGAAGCAGACACCGAGGCGCAATTGCGGGTGGCCGTGCAGGACGCCGTGCATTGCCACTTTGATGAAGGAAAATCGCCAAAAGTCATTCGCCTGCATTTTGTACGCGATGAGCTGCTGGCAGCCTAGGTGCGGGCATGAGGTTACCGCGTGATTTGACCGGCGCACAGCTAGTGCGCGCCTTGGGCAAATTGAGCTATGCGCCTACCCGGCAAAGCGGTAGTCACGTCCGGCTGACTTGTCAGTCGCCAGCTCAGCATCACGTCACGGTTCCTTTGCATGACCCGCTACGCATTGGCACATTGGCTTCAATTTTGACGTCTGTTGCCGACGCCCATGGTTTGACTCGCGATGAATTGCAGCAACGCCTTTTCCCGTGATCAGCATCAGGTGAAGACGTGGCAGCCGATCTTGACCAAATCTCCCTGTCTGCCCTGCAGCATTGGCAGTATTGCCCGAGGCAGTGCGGCTTGATTCATCTGGAGCAGGCATTTGATGAAAACGTTCACACCTTGCGTGGGCAGGCGGTTCACGCCAAGGTAGACAAACCCGGCGTTGAGACCGCCAAGGGCGTGCGTGTGGAGCGTGCTATGCCGCTGTGGCATGACGAGTTGGGTTTGATCGGCAAGGCGGACGTGGTCGAGTTTTTGTCAGGCGGTGTGCCGTACCCCGTGGAATACAAGCACGGCAGCCGCAACAAGGCTGCTGACATTGCAGCGTGTGACGACATTCAGTTGGCCGCGCAGGCCATGTGTCTTGATTTCATGTTTGGCAAAACTGCGAGTAGCGCTGTGACTAGTGCAGCGACTGCCACTGTGAATGAAGGTGCAATTTATTACGCGACCTCCAAACGTCGGCGGGTGGTGCCCATCACGGCTCAGCTTCGGGCTGACGTGGTGCAAACCGCGCAAGCGGTGCGCGCCATGCTGGCATCGGGAAAATTGCCACCAGCCTTGGAGGCAGAGCAGGCCACCAAACGCTGCAAGGCGTGTTCGCTGTTGGAGCGCTGCCAGCCTGTGGCCGCGCGAGCTAATTTTGCGGCAGCGCGGGCTGCGCTGTTTGACCCTGATGCATAAAACCTCAACCCAATGCAACTCCTCAACACCCTCTACGTCACCACGCCAGACACCTATCTGCGGCTTGACAACGACACCCTGCGCGTAGAGGTAGAAAAAGAAACCAAGTTGCGTGTACCACTGCACCACTTGACCGGGGTAGTGTGCTTTGGTCACACAGGCTTGTCTGCACCGCTCATGCACCGTTTGGCTGACGACGGCATTGCCCTGGTTCTGCTGGATGACCACGGGCGCTTCAAAGCCCGGCTAGAAGGCGCTGTGACGGGCAATGTGCTGCTGCGCCAAGCCCAGTTTCAGCGTGTTGCAGACCCAGCGTTTACCTTGGACATGGCACGTGCCTGCGTAGCCGGAAAAATCAAAAACACCCGTCAGGTTTTGCAGCGTGGCGCACGTGAGGCCAAGCTTGAAAGCGAGGCCGCAACGCTCGCCCGCGTCGCGGACGACTTGGCCGCCAGCTTGCGCGCCTTGCCAGATGCTGGCAATCTTGATGTCCTGCGCGGCATCGAGGGCGAAGCAGCGCGTCAATACTTCGGCGGCCTCAATCTTTTGGTTCGGATTGATGCGCGCGGCGCGTTTCAAATGGATGGCCGCACCCGTCGCCCCCCGCGTGACCGTTTCAATGCGGTGCTGTCGTTTTTGTACGCCATGTGGATGAACGATTGCCGCAGTGCCCTGGAGGCCGCGGGGCTCGACCCGCAAGTTGGATTTTTACACGCGCTGCGACCTGGGCGGGCTGCGCTGGCGCTAGATTTGATGGAAGAGTTCCGCCCTTGGGCAGACCGTCTGGCTTTGACGCTCATCAATCGCAGTCAATTGGTCGCGGATCACTTTTCAGTACGTGAAGGCGGTGGCGTGTCATTGCAGCCCGAAGCGCGCAAGGCGGTCGTGGTGGCCTACCAGGAGCGCAAGCGCGACGAAATTATTCATCCGTTTCTCGCTCAAGCCGTGCCTTTGGGTTTGTTGCCACTGGTGCAGGCGCGTTTGATGGCGCGTGCCGTGCGGGACGACGCTGCGCCGTATGTTCCTTTTGTGTCCAAGTAGTTGATCCAAAAAGAAATTTTTCAACAAAGGTTCGAAATGTTGGTGCTGGTTTGCTATGACGTGAGTACCGAAACCAAAGCTGGTCGCCGGCGGCTGCGCAGGGTGGCCAAAGTCTGCGAAAGCACAGGTCAACGCGTGCAGAAATCAGTTTTCGAATGCCAGTTGGACCTGGCTCGATTCGAGATTTTAGAGCGTGAGTTGCTGGCTGAAATTGACCCATCGCAAGACTGCCTTCGCCTTTACCGCATCCCTGAAACCCGCGGGTTTGAGGTGTTGGAACATGGGGCGTTCAAAGCGATAGATTTTGATGGGCCGCTGGTGCTTTAGCAAATATCTTTTAAATTGCAAAAGTACTTCGCATTGAGGCTGCCCACAGGCATGCAGCCTGTGCTAAGGTGCGGGTCGCGAACCCTAAGTAACGGGCTCTCCGCTATAAGGTTCGCGCGACTCGTAACCCAATGATTCAAATGGATTTTTCAATCAAATTCGTGAAATCGCACCCAGCGAATTCAATGAAATTGAGAGGTTCGCGCAAATGCGTCAAAAATGCGTTTGCCAACAATCGTTTGGCCGCGAAGCGATTCGCCCGGCAGCAATGCCGGGCGCGGATTGAAACAAAAGACCCCGAGCCTACGCCCGCGCCGTTGCCGCGATTCGCCCGGCAGCAATGCCGGGCGCGGATTGAAACCGGAGCAATAGCCCGCAAATCGTGCAACTCTAAAAGATTCGCCCGGCAGCAATGCCGGGCGCGGATTGAAACAGAAAAAGGCGGGCCGCGCCCCTCAGGCGAATTTGATTCGCCCGGCAGCAATGCCGGGCGCGGATTGAAACAGGTGATCACCTGGCATCACAAAGGATTTTTCGGGGGATTCGCCCGGCAGCAATGCCGGGCGCGGATTGAAACAGCCCTACTGTGACCTCATGGCAGGTATCCGGCCGATTCGCCCGGCAGCAATGCCGGGCGCGGATTGAAACCAGTAAGGATTACCCAAGAATTGGCGGCTGCTATTGATTCGCCCGGCAGCAATGCCGGGCGCGGATTGAAACTCGGCAAAGTGCGCCTGGTCCATCAGCACCTTGGATTCGCCCGGCAGCAATGCCGGGCGCGGATTGAAACACCGTCACCCGCGTTCGGATGGGCTTTTGGTACGGATTCGCCCGGCAGCAATGCCGGGCGCGGATTGAAACAGGTCTATCAGCACGTCAGGCACCAGCACCACCTCGATTCGCCCGGCAGCAATGCCGGGCGCGGATTGAAACAATGAACTTAAACGATTTGCACCCCTTGTTGTTCAGATTCGCCCGGCAGCAATGCCGGGCGCGGATTGAAACGACTGAGTACACGGGCATATGGTGGCCTTCTGTAGATTCGCCCGGCAGCAATGCCGGGCGCGGATTGAAACATGCTCATAGCCTACATCCCCGCCCTGAAAGCCGTTGATTCGCCCGGCAGCAATGCCGGGCGCGGATTGAAACCTTGCGCAGTTCGATTGTCATTCTGTGCCCCGCCATCGATTCGCCCGGCAGCAATGCCGGGCGCGGATTGAAACGTTCTAAGCGCTTGGGTTGAATTTCTGCTACCCAGGATTCGCCCGGCAGCAATGCCGGGCGCGGATTGATACATGATCTAGGGCCTTCAAGGCAGGTAGTCATTCGTGATTCGCCCGGCAGCAATGCCGGGCGCGGATTGAAACGGCATTAATCAAGACAACCAGCTACAACAAATTGGATTCG
>JANNCN010000221.1:0-23082 GCA_031386665.1 Rhodoferax sp.
GTCACTGCGCAAATCGACGATGGAAGTCATGCAAGTTGGGCTTTCTGCTAATTGATAGCGATGGACAGATTGCGGGCAGTTGGCGGGCAGGCGATGGGAGGATGTCAGTGCGGTGGATGGACTTGAGCGTTTGCCGCCTTACCGCAAAAAGTTCTTCAACATGGCGTGCCCATGCTCGGTCAGTATGGATTCGGGATGAAACTGAACGCCTTCAATGCGCACGTTATCCGCAAACCCGGTGTGACGCACGCCCATGATCTCGCCGTCATCCGTCCAGGCTGTCACTGCGAGCTCTGGCGGGCAGGTGGCCCGTTCAATGGCCAATGAATGGTAGCGGTTGACGGTAAATTTTTCAGGCAAATCCGCAAAAACACCAGTTTGGGTGGTGCTGATGACACTGGTTTTGCCGTGCATGAGCTGCTGGGCACGCACCACTTTGCCGCCAAATGCTGCACCGATCGCTTGATGGCCCAGGCAAACGCCCAAAATCGGCAGCTTGCCTGCAAAGTGCTGAATGGCCGCCACAGAAATACCTGCTTCCTGCGGGGTGCAAGGGCCAGGCGACACCACCAACCGGTCGGGCGCAAGGCGAGCGATGTCTTCCAGTGTTATTTCGTCATTGCGAAAAACTTCAACTTCAGCCCCTAATTCGCCAAAATATTGAACGATATTGAAGGTGAAGCTGTCGTAGTTGTCGATCATGAGCAAACGAATTTTTGATGTCATGATTTATTCAAGTCCTTCTTCAACCAGCTCTGCAGCCCGTAAGAGAGCACGCGCCTTGGCTTCGGTTTCTCTCCATTCCAGCTCCGGAACCGAATCGGCCACCACGCCCGCCGCCGCTTGCACGTAGAGCATTTGGTCTTTGATGATGCCCGTGCGAATAGCAATGGCCACGTCCATGTCGCCTGCGTAGCTCAGGTAGCCGCATGCGCCACCGTACAGCCCGCGCTTGGTGGGTTCCAGTTGGTCGATCAGTTCCATGGCGTGGACTTTGGGCGCGCCGGTCAAGGTGCCCGCCGGAAAGCTAGCCCTGAGCACATCCATGTTGGACATGCCGTCTTTCAAAATGCCTTCGACATTGCTGACAATGTGCATCACGTGGCTGTAGCGCTCTACGTCAAAGGCTTCGGTGACCTTGACGCTGCCAATTTTGGCAATGCGGCCAATGTCGTTGCGCGCCAGGTCAATCAGCATGACGTGTTCGGCGCGTTCTTTGGGGTCGTTGACCAGCTCGTGTTCGGCGGCTTTGTCCAGCTCGGGGCTGGCTCCGCGCGGACGGGTTCCGGCCAAGGGGCGAATCGTGATTTTTTGCTCGGGACTGCCCATCGCGGTACTGGTAATTTGCTCTTGGCGCACCAAGATCTCGGGCGACGCGCCCACCACATGAAAATCCCCAAAATGGTAGTAATACATGTAGGGGCTGGGGTTGAGCGAACGCAGGGCGCGGTACAGCGACAAGGGCGATTCGGTGTAGCGCTTTTTGATGCGTTGACCCACCTGTACTTGCATGAAATCGCCATCGGCAATGAGCAGCTTGGCGCGCTCTACGGCGGCAATGTAGTCGGCCTTGGCAAAGTCGCGTTCGGCTGGGTAGCTTTGGCTGGGCTTGACGGTGGGGGCGCTGACTGAGTATTTGAGCTTTTCTTTCAATTCGCGCAGCCGCTTTTTGGCGTTGGCATAGGCTTCGCTTTGGCGCGGATCGGCATAAACGATGAGGTACAGCTTGCCCGACAGGTTGTCGATCACGGCCAGTTCTTCGCATTGCAGCAGCAAAATGTCGGGGCAGCCCAGGGTGTCGGGCGGACACGTCTTTTCGAGCTTTTTCTCGATGTGGCGCACGGCATCGTAGCCAAAATAACCCGCCAAACCGCCGCAAAACCGGGGCAACCCGGGGCGCAGCGCGACTTTGAAGCGCTTTTGGTAGGCTTCAATGAAGTCCAGCGGGTTTTGTTGAGACGTCTCAGCCACCACGCCGTCGGTGACGACCTCGGTCAGCGCGTTGACGCCGAATCCGCTGGTGCGCAGCAAGGTGCGTGCGGGCAAACCAATGAAGCTGTAGCGGCCAAAACGCTCGCCACCCACGACCGATTCCAGCAAAAAGCTGTACTGGCCGCCCTGGCTGGAATGCGCCAGTTTGAGGTACAGCGACAGAGGGGTTTCGAGGTCGGCAAAGGCTTCTTGCATCAAAGGGATGCGGTTGAAGCCCTGCGCGCTCAGGGATCGAAATTCAAGTTCGGAAGTCATGAAGGGCCTTTTTACACAGGCGGGGCTGTGAGCCCGGCCAGCTGCTCGACAAGCAGCGTTCATTCAAATAGTGGCCTTGACCGCTCTAAGAGCGTTGAAGGCAGCGATTGCAGCAATCGCCCAGAAACCCAAAGATGTTTCAGATCAGATGGGTGGGCGTAAAGCAGGTCCGCCAGGGCCAGGCTCCCCGGTCGCTACAACCCTCAATGCTGATGCGGTGAATGAACATGGCTTGAGTGTAGCAAAGCGCAAACAGGGGTGATCGACCTGGGCGTGATCCGGCTGACCGGACTTGACCAACGGGCTTTTCGTAAATTCTGTCGGCAGTGGATGTAGCGTCCAAACGTCAAAAACAACTTGCGGGAATGTCATATTGCAATCCGCCAGCCTGCTCGATAGAGTTGCAACTTGGCTTTTGCGCATTCCAAATTAAGGAAAATCATATGAAATTAATTAAATTGCTTGTTCTGGCGGGCTTGGCGGCCTTGTTGTCGGTCAATGCGATGGCGGCTGCGGTTGAAATTCAGGGCGTCAAGCTGGAAGACAGCATGGACTTGCGCGGTGCGAAACTTCAGCTTAACGGGGCAGGCACCCGCTACAAAGGGCCGTTCAAGGTCTATGTGGCGGGGCTGTACATCGGCAAAAAAGCCAGCACGCTGGACGAAGTGGTCAACCAACCCGGCGCCAAGCGCATGTCCGTCACCATGGTGCGCGACATTGATGCAGGCGAATTGGGCAAATTGCTCACCCGGGGCGTGGAAGACAACATGGGCAAGGCCGAAATGTCAAAGTTGGTGCCTGGCCTGATTCGCATGAGCCAGCTGTTCAGCGACCACAAAAAGCTGGTGGCGGGCGATAACTTTGTGATCGATTGGGTGCCTGGCACGGGCACCATCGTGACTGTCAAAGGCAAAGCCGAGGGCGACGCTTACAAGGAGCCCGAATTCTTCAAGGCGCTGATGTCGATTTGGATGGGCCCGGTTCCCGCCGACTGGAAGCTCAAAGACGCGCTGCTGAATGTGAAGTGAGCGCATGGTTTGGTTTGCGGACGGATGCACCACTTAAGGGGCGTTGACCGGCTTGTTCAGGCCTGACTTGGCCCCAACCGGGTCGGTGATGTGGCGTTTCAGTGACATGGCGGTTGCTATAAAATATATAGCAAACTATCTATATTTTTCGGGAGCTAGAGACATATTTAATTCATATTTTGAGCGATTTTGCAAAAAAAGAACCTCCAGGTTCTTTTTTTGCAAAATGGGGCGAAATTTACTATTTTCCATCTCTGAGGGCTTCCTGCGCAGGCTTAGGCTCTTTTGCCCGGCCTTAAACCCATTCTCCGCTTGCCTACACACTCAAGCCGCGCCAAATTCCAGTCCCATTTCGGTCGCCCTATCCTTTGCGGCATGCATCGCCTGAATGAACAAGCCTTTGATGTCGCTGCCCTCCATTGACGAGATGGCGGCATGCGTGGTGCCGCCTTTCGATGTGACCTGTTGCCGCAACACCTGGGTCGTTTCGCTGGACGCGCGGGCCAGCTCGCCTGCACCAATGACGGTGGCAATGGCCAATTTGTAAGCCTGCGGACCAGTGAGCCCCATTTGTTGACCCGCCTCGGTCATGGCTTCCATGAAGTAAAACATGTAGGCGGGACCTGAGCCTGAAATCGCGGTCACGGCGTCCAGCTGCAGCTCGTCTTGCAGCCAAAGGCAGTCACCCGTGGTGGCAATGACCTGCTCGACACCTTCGCGATCCGCCTCGGTCACGCCAGCCCTGGCAAACAGGCCCGTCATGCCTTTGCCAATCAAGGCGGGCGTGTTGGGCATGGCCCGCACAATTCGCTGGCTGCCCAACCAGTCGGCAATGCTGTCGCTGGTGATGCCTGCCGCCACGCTTAAATGCAGCGCGCGGCCAGTGAAAGGGCGGGCCGATTGGGTGGCATCTTTGAAGGTTTGGGGCTTAACGGCCCACACCACCAGGCCCGCACGCTCTAAAAAACTGCCTGCGCTTGCCTGGGCGGTCAAGCCAAAATTGGCTTGAAGCTTGGCCCGTGCGCCTTCAAACGGTTCGACCACGTCAATTTGACTGGCCAAAACGCCCTGGCCCAGCAGCCCGCCAATGATGGCGCTGGCCATGTTGCCGCCCCCGATAAACGCGATTGGCGTGTCCATGAAGATCCTTGATATTGAAAAGGTGAAAAGCGAGCGGGTCACACCGAATGACCGATCGGCTGAGTCTAATCAATCGGCAAGTTCATCCGCAATGCGTTCGTCGGTACCGTGGCCGAAACCGTCGCAAATACCGTCGCAAATGTCACCCCTCAAACGCTCACAGGACGGTTTGTTTCACCGCATGTTCCCAACGCTGCATTAAATCAATGGCGTGTTGGCGGCTTAAATCCGGCAAAAATCGGCGTTCTGAGCGCCACAGTGTGCTGAGTTCGTCGGTGCTTTGGTAAATGCCAGTGGAAAGCCCTGCCAGGTAAGCGGCACCCAGTGCGGTGGTTTCAATCACGGCGGGGCGCACCACGGGAATGCCCAGCAAATCAGCCTGAAACTGCATCAGCAAGTCATTCACGCAGGCGCCGCCATCCACCCGCAGTTCGCTCACACTGGCGCCGCCCGCCTGCACAGCGTCGCGGCTCATGGCTTGCAACAGGGCAGCACTTTGGTAAGCAATGCTTTCAAGCGCTGCCCTGGCAATGTGGGCCACGGTGGAGCCACGGGTCAGGCCAGTGATCGACCCCCGGGCGTCGGGCTTCCAGTACGGCGCGCCCAGGCCGGTGAAGGCGGGCACCACCATCACACCGCCCGAGTCCGGCACCGACTGCGCCAGCGCCAGCACTTCGCTACTGTCTCGAATCGCATGCAGGCCGTCGCGCAGCCATTGCACCACCGCGCCGCCTACAAAAACACTGCCTTCCAGAGCGTATTCAGCTTGAGGGCCAGGCTGTGCCGCGCTGGTGGTGATCAAGCCATTGACCGACGTTTGAAAGTCCTGCCCAGTGTGCATCAGCATGAAGCAACCCGTGCCATAGGTGTTTTTCACCATGCCCGATCTGAAGCAAGCTTGCCCAAAGAGGGCGCTTTGCTGGTCGCCCGCCACGCCGCCAATGGGAATGGCGTGCCCGAGCAAGCTGGCGTCGATCTCGCCAAACAAGGCGCTGGACGGCCTGACGCTGGGCATCAAGCTGGCAGGGATGTCCATGGCCTGCATCAATTCGGCGTCCCACTGATTGCTGCGGACATTGAACAACATGGTTCGAGAAGCATTGCTCACATCGGTGGCATGCACCCGGCCACCGGTCAATTGCCACATCAGCCAGCTGTCAACGGTGCCAAATGCCAGCTCGCCGTTGGCCGCCTTTTGCCTAGCCTGGGGGACGTGATCCAGAATCCATTTGAGCTTGGTGCCCGAAAAATAAGCATCAATCAGCAAGCCAGTTTTGGCCTTCACGCGGTCGCCCCACCCCTGTTCGCGCAACGCCGCGCAGGTCGGCTCTGCACGGCGGTCTTGCCAAACAATGGCATGGTGGATGGGCAGCCCAGTGGCGCGGTTCCAAACCACTGTGGTTTCGCGCTGGTTGGTGATGCCAATGGCGTGCACTTCATTGGCTGTTATGCCCGCTTTGGCTAGCGCATTGCGCGCCGTGTCCAGCTGAGTGCGCCAAATCTCTTGGGGGTCGTGCTCCACCCAGCCGGGTTGCGGGTAAATCTGTGTCAACTCCTGTTGCGCCTGGGCGACGATTTGCCCTTGCGTGTTGAACACAATGCTGCGCGAACTGGAGGTGCCTTGGTCAAAGGCGAGCAAATAGGTCATGGTGAAGATATGTCGCAGCGCACCTGGGCTTTGGCAAGCAAAGCTGGAAAGGGCTCTGGCGGGGGCGCATCTGTGAAAAGGCGGTCAATTTGGTTGAGGTTAGCGACTTCCATGGCCGGGCGCTTGAACTTGCTGACATCGGCGGCCAGCCAGACTTCCCGCGCGTGGGCCATGGTGGCTTGAGACACTTTAACCTCGCGAAAGTCAAAATTACACAACGTGCCGTCGTTTTCAATGCCGGAGATGCCGATCAATAGTTTTGCAGACAAAAACGTGAGCCTTAAAAAGCACAATACTGCCTACTCGGAATCCCTTTGACCTGCGCTCGATTGGATAAGTGTTGTAATTTGAGGGCAACATTGAAACTACCAGAGTGTGAATGTATGGCCATCGAAAAAGAACCGCTTCCTACCCAACGCGCCGAATTGTTGACGCGATTGGCATCACCCCGTGTTTACGATATTGCTATCGTTGGCGGCGGCGCCACAGGGCTGGGTGTGGCACTTGACGCTGCAGCTCGGGGTTTTAGCGTCGTGCTGGTCGATTCTCATGATTTTGCACAAGGCACCTCGTCGCGAGCCACAAAGTTGGTGCATGGCGGTGTGCGTTACCTTGCGCAGGGCAATGTAGCCCTGGTGCGCGAAGCGCTACACGAACGAACCACGCTGTTGCACAACGCGCCCCACCTTGCCCAGCCGCTGGCGTTTGTGATGCCATCTTACCAGTGGTGGGAAAAGCCATTCTATGGCGTTGGGCTGAAACTTTACGATGCGTTGGCAGGCAAGGCTGGGTTGGGCCAGACCGAGTTCTTAAGCCGCGCCCAGACGCTGAATACGCTGCCAACCGCGCAGCCACAAGGCCTCAAAGGTGGGGTCAAGTATTGGGACGGTCAATTCAATGACGCCAGGTTGGCGTTGGCGTTGGCCAGAACCGCCGCTTCGCGGGGAGCATTGTTGGTGAACTATTGCAAAGCGGTTAATTTGCTGTTTGAAGGTGGCAAGGTTTCGGGCATCCTTTGCGAGGATCGTGAAACAGGCCAGCGGTTGAAATTGCGAGCCAGTTGTGTCGTGAATGCCACTGGTGTTTGGGTCGATGGCCTGCGCCAACAAGATGGCGACGCCAACCCAGGGGATGGGCGACGCCCCACCTTGCCAATGGTGGCTCCCAGCCAGGGCGTGCACTTGGTCGTAGACCGTGACTTTTTGCAGGCAGATGTTGGGTTGATGGTGCCAAAAACCGCAGACGGAAGGGTCTTGTTTGCGGTTCCGTGGCTGGGCAAAGTGATCTTGGGCACCACGGACACGCCAAGAGATGACATGCCACTTGAACCCACGCCATTCAAAGACGAAATCGACTTTATATTGGGCGAGTCCGCCCGGTACCTGAAGCGGGCGCCGCAACGGGCGGACGTGAAAAGTGTCTGGGTCGGTTTGCGGCCACTTGTGAAACCACAAGGCGATGACGGAGACAACACCAAGGGGCTCAGCAGAGAGCACACAATTTTGGTTAGCCGAAGCGGGCTGGTCACCGTCACCGGTGGAAAGTGGACCACTTACCGTGCGATGGCCGAAGACGTTTTAGATAAATGCTTTGACAAAAACCTCTTGCCTCGCAGGCCGTCAGGCGCGACCCTGGATCTCCCACTCATTGGTGCCACAGCGTCTATAAAAAGGTGGCGATCAATTTGTGACAGTCCAGGTTTGCATTCCTATGGGTCAGAGGAGGCGGCGGTACAACAGATGCCGGGGACAACGAGAGAGCTGGCACCAGGACTGACCGAAGCCATGGTGCGGTTTGCGGCTCGCCATGAATATGCGCGCACCACGGAAGATGTCCTAGCACGGCGGTCTCGATTGCTTTTTCTTGACGCCAAAGCAGCAAAGGGGCTTGGCGACCAAGTAGGGGCCATCTTGAGCGAAGAAACACAGCGCGACCCGCAAAACGCTGAGTTTTCGGCGATAACCGAGAAATATTTGCACCTTCCGGCGTGAACAGGTTGCGCAGGACCAGTTAATGATGCATAATCGAGGGCTTCGCTTAAGAAGCTAAGCAATCTGCCCAATTGAATTCAATGTGAGTGGTTCACATTGAAAACAGCGGGCCCAAGACTGATCGTTTCGCTGTGGGGGCTGCAAAAAATGCAGCTTTTCAGCGCTCGGTGCAAGTTGGGAAATAAATTGAAATGATCCAAACCGAATCTCGACTCGAAGTTGCCGATAACACTGGCGCCAAATCTGTTCTTTGCATCAAAGTGCTTGGCGGATCAAAGCGTCGGTACGCCAGCGTGGGCGATGTTATTAAAGTCAGCATTAAAGAAGCTGCGCCGCGTGGACGTGTCAAAAAAGGCGAAATCTACAGTGCGGTTGTGGTTCGCACTGCCAAGGGCATCCGCCGCAGCGACGGCTCTCTGGTTAAATTTGATGGCAATGCAGCAGTGTTGCTGAATGCCAAGCTGGAGCCTATTGGCACCCGTATCTTCGGACCGGTAACGCGTGAATTGCGCACCGAAAAGTTCATGAAGATCGTGTCTCTGGCTCCTGAAGTTCTCTGAACGGCACAACAAGGAATCACGATGAACAAGATTCGCAAGGGCGACGACGTCATTGTCCTGACCGGGCGTGACAAAGGCAAGCGCGGCAAGATTGCTTCGCGCAAAGACGACTCCTATGTGGTCGTTGAGGGCATTAACTTAGTGAAAAAGCACACCAAGCCCAACCCGCTCAAAGGTGCTGTAGGCGGAATTGTTGAAAAAACTATGCCAATTCACCAGTCCAACGTCGCCATTTTCAACGTGGCTTCTGGCAAGGCTGACCGGGTCGGTATCAAGCTTTTGGCTGATGGCAAACGCGTTCGCGTTTACAAGTCAAGCGGCGAAGAAGTCAAGGTAGCATAAAGATGGCACGTTTACAACAACACTATCGCGAGAAGCTCGCGCCAGAGCTGATGGCCAAATTTGGCTACACCTCGCCGATGCAGGTTCCTCGCCTCTCTAAAATCACCCTGAACATGGGCGTGAGCGAGGCGGTTGCCGATAAAAAGGTGATGGACAGCGCCGTGGGTGACCTCACCAAAATCGCCGGTCAAAAACCAGTTGTGACCAAGTCAAAGAAGGCTATCGCAGGTTTTAAAATCCGCGAAGACCAAGCAATTGGTTGCATGGTGACACTGCGTGGCGTTCAAATGTATGAATTCTTGGATCGCTTTGTGACGGTGGCCTTGCCGCGTGTTCGCGACTTCCGCGGTATCTCTGGTCGCGCTTTTGATGGTCGCGGTAACTACAACATCGGCGTTAAAGAGCAAATTATTTTCCCTGAAATTGAATACGACAAGGTGGATGCCTTGCGTGGACTCAATATCAGTATCACCACAACGGCCAAGACTGACGAGGAGTGCAAGGCGCTTCTCACGGGCTTCCGTTTCCCGTTCAAGAACTGAGGCGAATTGTGGCAAAAATGGCTTTAATTCAGCGCGAACTCAAGCGCGACAATTTGGTTGCAAAGTACGCGAAAAAACACGCGGAACTCAAGGGTATTTCTAACGACGCCAAGCGCAGCGACGAGGAGCGTGCCCTCGCTCGCCTCGCTTTGCAAAAGCTTCCTCGCAATGCGAATCCAACACGGCAGCGCAATCGGTGTTTAATCACCGGTCGCCCTCGCGGCACGTTTCAGCACTTCGGTCTGGCGCGCGCAAAAATCCGTGAAATGGCATTTGCAGGGGAAATCCCAGGCATTGTCAAGGCCAGTTGGTAGGTCAATAGTCAAGTGGCAGGAGAAAATCTATGAGTATGAGTGATCCAATCGCCGACTTGCTGACTCGCATTCGCAATGCGCAAATGGTGGCAAAAACCACCGTGTCGGTTCCGTCTTCCAAGGTAAAAGTTGCAATTGCCCAAGTGTTGAAAGACGAAGGGTACATTGATGGCTTCAAAGTAAAAGCTGAAGGCGGTAAAGCCGAGCTTGAAATCGCCTTGAAGTATTACGCTGGTCGTCCAGTGATTGAGCGCATCGAGCGCGCAAGTCGCCCTGGACTGCGGGTTTACCGTGGAAGCGACGCTATCCCTCAAGTGCAAAACGGCTTGGGTGTGGCAATTATCACGACGCCAAAAGGCGTTATGACAGATCGCAAAGCGCGCGCTACCGGTGTCGGTGGTGAAGTTCTTTGTTATGTCGCCTAAACCTGCATTGAGGAGTTATTAAAGATGTCCCGTGTAGGAAAAATGCCAGTTGCCGTCCCCGCAGGCGTGGATGTGTCGACCAAAGATGATCAAATTAGTGTCAAAGGAACCGGTGGAGCCTTGTTCATGACGCAAAATGCTCTCGTCAAAATTGCCAATGAGGCCGGAAAGCTGAGTTTCGCTCCAGCCAATGACTCGCGTGAAGCCAATGCTATGAGTGGCACGATGCGTCAGTTGGTGAACAACATGGTTATTGGCGTCACCAAGGGTTTCGAAAAGAAGCTGAACTTGGTTGGTGTGGGTTACAAAGCCCAGGCCCAAGGTGCCAAGCTGAACCTGACTGTTGGTTACTCGCACCCTGTTAACAAAGACATGCCTGCCGGAATCACGGTTGCAACGCCGACTCCCACAGAAATTGTGATCAAAGGCGCGGATCGTCAGCGGGTAGGCCAGGTGGCTGCAGAAATTCGTGCGATTCGTCCTCCAGAGCCCTACAAAGGCAAAGGTATCCGTTATTCGGACGAAAAGATCACGATCAAAGAAACCAAGAAGAAATAAGGAGCTGCAACATGTTGACCAAAAAAGAGCAGCGTCTTCGTCGGGCGCGCCAAACTCGGATTCGCATCGCCACTCAAGGTGTTGCTCGACTCACTGTGAACCGCACCAACCTTCACATTTACGCCAGTGTTATCTCGGGCGATGGCGGCAGGGTAATTGCAACTGCATCAACTGCAGAGCCAGAGATTCGCAAATCTTTAGGTGGTTCCGGCAAAGGCGGCAACGTCGCCGCGGCTCACGCAATTGGCAAGCGTCTCGCCGAAAAAGCGAAGGCTGCTGGGGTTGAGAAAGTTGCGTTTGATCGCTCCGGTTTTGCGTACCACGGCCGCGTCAGAGCGCTAGCTGATGCGGCACGTGAAGCAGGCTTGAAGTTCTAAGCAGATTGGAATAAGTAATGGCTAAAGTTCAAGCGAAGATGCAGGGTAAGGCAGAGGGTCCTGAAGACGGAATGCGCGAGAAAATGATCGCGATCAACCGTGTGACCAAGGTCGTGAAGGGTGGTCGAATTTTGGGCTTCGCCGCTCTGACCGTGGTCGGTGATGGCGATGGTCGAATCGGCATGGGCAAGGGCAAGTCGAAAGAGGTGCCCGCTGCTGTGCAAAAGGCGATGGAAGAAGCTCGCCGCAATATGATCAAGGTGTCGTTGAAAAACGGATCAATACATCACAAAGTGATGGGGCGCCATGGCGCAGCAAATGTAATGATGGCTCCGGCGCCAAAAGGTACCGGCATTATTGCGGGCGGTCCAATGCGGGCCGTGTTTGAAGTGGTTGGAATCACCGATATTGTGGCCAAAAGTCACGGCTCGACCAATCCCTACAACATGGTTCGCGCAACATTAGATGCTTTGTCTGTTTCCACTACGCCAGCAGAAGTTGCGGCCAAGCGTGGCAAAACGGTTGAAGAACTCTTCGTTTAAAACCAGGCAATTATTTCTTGGCTTTATTGAGAAGTCGAGCAGGAACCAAAAATGACGACAGAACAAAAAGTAGTAGCGGGAAAAGTAACGGTTCAGCTGGTTCGCAGTCCTATCGGCTGCCAAGAATCGCACCGTGCTACTGTCCGTGGCTTGGGTCTTCGCAAAATTCGAAGCACCAGTGAGTTGGTAGATACACCCGAAGTTCGCGGAATGATTAACAAGATCAGTTATCTGGTCAAAGTGCTGTAACCAGCGGTTTAAAGGGTTGATGATGGAACTCAATGGCATTAAGCCTGCAGATGGGGCAAAGCACTACAAGCGCCGTGTTGGACGCGGGATTGGTTCAGGAATCGGCAAGACAGCCGGTCGCGGGCACAAAGGTCAAAAGTCTCGTGCTGGCGGTTACCACAAGGTAGGTTTTGAGGGTGGTCAAATGCCCCTTCAGCGGCGTTTGCCTAAACGCGGATTCAAATCACACCTGCTGCAATTCAATGCAGAAGTCACTCTGACTTCTCTCGAGGTTTTGGGCGCCGTCTCCGTAGATTTGCTCGCGCTGAAGCAAGCCGGCTTGGTTCCTGAGCGAGCCAAAGTGGTGAAGGTGATCAAAACTGGCGTCATCACCTTGGCTGTCAAGCTCAATGGTATTGGAGCGACCGCTGGGGCCAAGGCTGCTATTGAAGCCGCTGGCGGTAGCGTCGCGTAAATCGGGCATAAAGAGGCATTGAGTGGCTACTAGCGCGAATCAACTGGCAAAAACTGGCAAATTTGGCGACCTGCGTCGTCGTCTTGTCTTCTTGTTGCTCGCTCTAGTTGTGTACCGCATAGGCGCTCACATTCCTGTGCCGGGTATCGATCCGGCGCAGTTGCAACAGTTTTTCAAAGGCCAACAGAGTGGCATTTTGGGAATGTTCAATGTGTTTTCTGGTGGTGCGTTGTCCAGATTCACGGTATTTGCGTTAGGGATCATGCCTTACATTTCGGCGTCGATCATCATGCAATTGCTGACCTATGTGTTGCCAGCGTTTGAGCAGTTGAAAAAAGAGGGCGAAGGCGGCCGTCGCAAAATAACCCAGTACACCCGGTACGGCACACTTGGTTTGGCATTGTTCCAGTCAATGGGCATTGCGATTGCGTTGGAAAGTTCGGCGGGCTTGGTCATCTCTCCCGGATTTGGTTTTAGGATCACTGCAATTGTCACGTTGACGGCCGGCACGATGTTCTTGATGTGGCTTGGTGAGCAGATCACTGAGCGCGGTTTGGGTAACGGGATCTCGATTTTGATTTTCGGCGGTATTGCGGCGGGTTTGCCTAATGCCTTAGGCGGCATGTTGGAGTTGGTGCGTACTGGCGCGATGAGCATCATCATCGCTTTGTTCATTGCTATTCTGGTTGTTTTGGTGGTGTATTTTGTGGTGTTTGTTGAACGCGGTCAGCGGAAGATTCTTGTGAATTACGCCAGACGTCAGGTGGGCAACAAGGTGTACGGGGGGCAATCTTCGCATTTGCCTTTGAAGCTGAACATGGCGGGCGTCATTCCACCTATTTTTGCTTCTTCGATCATTTTGTTGCCGGCCACCGTGGTGGGTTGGTTTAGCACCGGTGAGTCCATGCGTTGGCTTAAGGACATTGCAGGGTCACTGACCCCAGGGCAGCCGATTTACATCATGTTTTACACGGCTGCGATTGTATTTTTCTGCTTTTTTTACACGGCTCTTGTGTTTAATAGCCGGGAGACTGCAGACAACTTGAAGAAAAGCGGTGCTTTCATCCCGGGAATTCGCCCAGGGGATCAAACTGCCAAGTACATTGACAAAATTTTGCTGCGATTGACTTTGGCTGGTGCTATATACATCACGATGGTCTGCTTATTGCCGGAGTTTTTGATCTTGAAATACAACGTGCCGTTTTATTTTGGCGGTACGTCACTTTTGATCATTGTGGTGGTGACTATGGATTTCATGTCCCAAGTGCAGAACTACATGATGTCGCAACAGTATGAGTCGCTGTTGAAGAAGGCAAATTTCAAGGCATCTTGATTTGTTAATTTATGAGATTGAATGGAGTTGTTCAGTCTGGTTGCTCGGGTTTGGTTTTGGATTTTTAGGAGAATGAAATGAAAGTTTCGGCTTCGGTCAAGAAAATTTGTCGTAACTGTAAAATTATTCGGCGTAAGGGTGTTGTTCGGGTTATCTGTACGGATCCCCGTCACAAGCAGCGCCAAGGTTAATTGCAAACGTTTTAGAGGACGAAAATGGCACGTATCGCTGGCATCAACATTCCGCCGCAACAGCATTCCGAGATTGGCCTCACGGCAATTTTCGGAATTGGTCGCACTCGGGCACGTAAAATATGCGAGGCCTGTGGCATCGCTTACTCCAAAAAAGTCAAAGATTTGACTGACGGTGATTTGGAGAAAATCCGCGATCAAATCGCACAATTCACCATTGAGGGTGACCTGCGTCGTGAAACCACCATGAACATCAAGCGTTTGATGGACATTGGGTGCTACCGCGGATTTCGCCATCGTCGTGGCTTGCCCATGCGTGGTCAGCGCACTCGCACCAATGCACGCACGCGCAAAGGCCCCCGCAAAGCGGCGGCTTCGTTGAAGAAATAACAGGGACTGAGAGACCACTATGGCAAAAGCTCCTACCAATACTGCTGCGCAGCGCGTACGCAAAAAAGTTCGTAAAAACGTTGCAGACGGCATTGCACACGTTCATGCGTCCTTTAACAACACTATCATAACGATCACGGACCGACAGGGAAATGCGCTTTCTTGGGCATCATCAGGCGGTCAAGGTTTCAAGGGCTCGCGCAAGTCCACTCCATTTGCTGCTCAAGTGGCATCGGAAGTCGCCGGTCGTGCAGCAGTTGAGCAAGGCATCAAAAACCTTGATGTCGAAATCAAAGGCCCCGGCCCGGGACGCGAGTCATCGGTTCGGGCTTTGGCAGCGCTTGGAATTCGCATTAACATGATCGCTGATGTGACTCCTGTGCCGCACAACGGTTGCCGACCCCAAAAAAGACGCCGAATCTGATTGCTTTGCGATCAGTGTTCATTGCGTTAATTGTTTTAACAAGCCCACCGCCGTCAGCCATGGTTGACGGCTCCCGCATTAATTTGCGGCAGATGACATAAAGGAAGTTCAAGTGGCACGCTACTTAGGCCCCAAGGCCAAACTATCACGCCGTGAAGGCACGGACTTGTTCCTCAAGAGCGCACGTCGTTCTATTGGTGACAAGGCAAAATTTGATTCCAAGCCAGGGCAGCATGGGCGTACTTCTGGTGCTCGCACATCAGACTATGGTCTGCAACTGCGCGAGAAGCAAAAAGTCAAGCGCATGTACGGCGTGCTTGAGCGCCAGTTTCGCCGCTACTTTGAAGAGGCGGATCGTCGCAAAGGCAATACGGGTGCCAATTTGCTGTTTTTGCTCGAGTCTCGTCTAGACAACGTCGTGTACCGCATGGGCTTTGGTTCAACTCGCGCTGAGGCCCGTCAGTTGGTGTCTCACAAGGCGCTGACCGTGAATGGCCAATCGGTGAACATTCCGTCTTACATGGTCAAAACAGGTGACCTTATCGCAGTTCGCGATAAATCGAAAAAGCAAAACAGGATTGTCGAAGCGCTGCAATTGGCTCAACAGGTTGGAATGCCTGCTTGGGTTGAAGTCAGCCTGGACAAAGCAGAGGGCGTTTTCAAGAAAGTGCCTGATCGCGACCAGTTTGCTGCCGATATCAATGAATCTTTGATCGTTGAATTGTATTCACGTTAATTCAGGTTCGTTAGGTTTCAAGGCGTTTTAAATCGAAATCGTTCCTGGTTTGCGGGGCACCGCAATACAGGCGCTTCACCAGCCTTACCGGTGTAATGAGCCGGGGGTATTGAGAGGAAGTCTGCATGCAATCAAATCTGCTAAAACCCAAAGCAATCAACGTTGAGCAATTGGGCGTTAACCGCGCTAAAGTTGCTCTGGAGCCATTCGAGCGTGGCTATGGACATACCTTGGGCAATGCACTGAGGCGCGTTCTCTTGTCTTCTATGCCTGGCTATGCCGCCACAGAGGTGACGATCGCTGGTGTGTTGCATGAGTACTCCTCAATTGATGGCGTTCAAGAAGATGTTGTCAACATTTTGTTAAACCTCAAAGGGGTTGTGTTCAAGTTGCACAATCGTGAAGAAGTTACGCTGAGTTTGCGAAAAGATGGTGACGGTGTCGTCACTGCTGCCGACATGCAAACCCCGCATGATGTCGAGATCGTGAACCCTGATCATGTCATTGCCACACTTTCAAGCGGTGGCAAGCTAGACATGCAAATCAAGGTTGAAAAAGGTCGTGGTTATGTGCCAGGATCGATGCGCCGCCATGCGGACGAAACCACAAAATCGATCGGTCGAATTGTGCTTGATGCATCTTTTTCGCCAGTGAAGCGGGTCAGTTATACGGTTGAGAGCGCTCGAGTCGAACAACGCACCGATTTGGACAAGCTGGTGGTTGAGATTGAAACCAACGGCGCGATATCCGCTGAAGATGCGGTGCGTGCGTCGGCTAAGATTTTGGTCGAGCAGCTGGCCGTGTTTGCGCAGCTTGAAGGGAGCGAATTGGCTGCTTTTGATGCCCCAGCACCGCGCGGCAATACGCAGTTCGATCCAATCCTGCTTCGTCCAGTGGATGAGCTTGAGCTTACTGTGCGGTCGGCCAATTGCCTGAAGGCGGAAAATATTTATTACATTGGTGATTTGATTCAACGCACCGAGAATGAATTGTTGAAAACTCCGAATCTGGGTCGCAAGTCCTTGAATGAAATCAAGGAAGTACTCGCATCTCGTGGTTTGACTTTGGGTATGAAGCTCGAGAGTTGGCCACCAGCCGCACTCGAAAAGCGTTAATTTAGCGAGGCTTATTCAAAATAAGGCTCAGTGCAACAGGCAGTACCTGATACGGCTGCCAGTCAAATAAAGATAGGAATAGCACCATGCGTCACGGTCACGGACTACGTAAATTAAACCGCACCAGCGAGCATCGGCTTGCCATGTTGCGCAACATGATGAATTCATTGCTTGAGCATGAAGTCATCAAGACAACCTTGCCTAAGGCAAAAGAGCTTCGCAGAGTGGTTGAGCCGATGATTACGCTCGCCAAAGAGCCAACTCTCGCCAATCGGCGTTTGGCATTTGACCGGTTGAGAGACCGCGACATCGTCACCAAGCTTTTCAATGATTTGGGCCCCCGTTTCAAAACCCGTCCAGGCGGATATACTCGCATCTTAAAAATGGGTTTCCGTGTTGGCGATAACGCTCCGATGGCCCTTGTCGAATTGGTCGATAGCAAAGTTGAAGCTGAAGCGCCCACTACTCCAGCTTAAGCAGCATACTCTGTTATAATTAAAATTACCGCGCGATGGAGCAGCCTGGTAGCTCGTTGGGCTCATAACCCAAAGGTCGTAGGTTCAAATCCTACTCGCGCAACCACATTGTTGATTTGAAAAACAAGCCATAACAGGCTTGTTTTTTTTTGCCTTTTGGACTTGGGTTTCTTAAGCTTAGCTCAGATTTTCACACTGCTGGGTTGACTACGGGTTGTACCAAGACTTTTCGCGGATGTCTCGTTAAGCAGATGCGATCCGCTGGAACAACCCGCCAGGGAGTCTGGACACTTTCCCTTCGATTTCAAGCGTCATGAGCTGGGCCTGTAGTTGCGGGGTGGGGATTCCGGTGCGGGCCTGAAGGGCGTCTAGGCTGACTGGGTCGTAGCCCAGGGCCGTGATCAGCGCGTCATCGTCGTCCACCGCATTGTCATCTTCAAAATCGTCAATTCCTTCCGCATTTCCACCATGAGGACCTTGTGGCTCTGGGAGGTTGAACTTCAACTCTTCCAATATGTCCTGAACCGTTTCAACAAGTTTGGCACCTTGGCGAATCAGCGAGTGACAGCCACGCGATTGAATGGACTGGATGGATCCGGGTATGGCAAAAACTTCTTTGCCCTGTTCGGCGGCGAGTCTCGCGGTGATCAATGAACCAGACTTTAGAGCGGCCTCTACCACCAGCGTTCCTTGTGCCAACCCAGCAATAATGCGATTGCGCCTTGGAAAATTTTCGGCCAGAGGCGGTGTTCCCAATAGGTATTCACTAACGACCAAGCCATTGCGGGCGATAGCGTGCGCAAGGGTTCGGTGGCTTTTTGGGTAAACGCGGTCTAACCCAGTTCCCACTACGGCGATGGTTGCCATAGAGTTTTCGCCCGTATCATTGTTCGGGGCACCGTCAATTGCCCCTTGATGGGCCGCGCCGTCAACGCCCAAAGCCAGACCCGACACAACTGTCAAACCTGCTGCGCTCAATGCACGTGCAAACTGGTGCGCGTGGATCGCGCCTTGGGGTGTTGGATTTCGGCTGCCCACAATGGCTATGCTTTGGCTGAGGCAATCAACCAAGCGATCTGCAACTCGCCCTTTGGCAACGCCAAGGATGTACAACATCAACGGCGGGTCTTCGATGTTCAAGAGTGACTTGGGGTAGGCGGAATCGCCTAAAACCACAATATCGTGCTGCTCTTGGGCTTGAAGGGTTTCGCTTTCCAATACGCCAGATGCCATTGGGTCGCGGCCGACTGTCAGCCAGTTCCAGGTGGTGTCAACAAGGGCTTGCAGGTCAGGCGGGGCGACTGCCAAACCGAGCGCTTGGCGTTCGGTCACAACCTGCCGCAATGCCGCGAAAGACTGTTGGAAGATGACTTGTGGAAGCCCAAATGCAGCCAAAAGCTTGCGAGCAGTGGCATTACCCACGCCGGGGCTCAGCGTCAACCTTAGCCAAGCGGCAAGTTCTTCGCGCTCCATGGCGGATCAGCAGCTAACTGAAGATTCCGGATTGCGAAAGGTGGCGTACTCCGCGTCAGCGCGGGTTAACAAGCCGGTCACCAATGCGCACACCTTCGGTTATTTCCAAAATGAGCGCATAGGACACGCGGTCAAAAGTCCGGAACACCATCATCAAGCCATTTCTCTCATTGGGCAGCTTCAACTCGGTCCGCTCGGGGGTGGTTTTGTCAATAATTCGGGCGCCGTCTTTCAAAATCGCTAAAACATGGCCACTTTCCATGCCGTCTTTGCTGCCTTTGTTGATCGCCACCACTTGGTTTTGGGCGGCATTGGCCACACTGCTGCCGTAAATGGAAACCACCCGTGCCTCGACCGGAATTGACGGCGCGCGGGGTGCGTAGCTGGTCAAGACGCGCTCTGGCTCAGGCAGCAGGCGGTCGCCCACGCGCATTTCCTCCTTGGTTCCAATGATGTCGATGGAGGCGGGCACGATATCGGTCCGTGGTTTGCCGTCTTTGTCGGTAGACTCTTCAGTGAACTCGCCGCGCACCAAACGGGCTTTGCCCAAGTACTGCGCCTCGTAGCCCAAAATAGCACCCGTCTGCGGATCTTTCAGTGGGGTTGCGCTGCGAAACACCCGGTAATCGAGTCGCTTGCCAGTCGGGTCGGCGACTTTGTTGTCGGCAGGTCCGCGTGCGTAGGCGCGGTCGCCCCGAGCCAATAAAACACGCTCTTCCTGTGTGCCAACAATGCGAGCGGCAGAATTCAGGCCGTTTTCATCGACCACGATGGGTTCGGTCAAAAACGGCTCGATAGCGGAAGATTTCAGCGTCGTGATGGCATCGTCTGCAAGGCTTTGGTAACGCGTGCGAGGGGAGACCTTGACGGTTTGAATGCCTTCATCGCCCTGACCCCCAGGGCCCATGCGCAAAGTCGCGCGGCCGTTTTTCTTGTCAAGGAACAGCCGCTGGCCCGGGTAGATTCTGTGTGGGTTTTTGATGTCGTTAAGATTCATGCCCCACAACTCGGGCCAACGCCATGGGCTTTTTAAAAACAAGCCAGAAATCGCCCACAGCGTATCGCCGCGTTTGACGGTGTAATCGTTCGGGGCTGTCGGGCTGAGCTCGCTCAAGGCCACGCCAGTTTGGGCAACCTGTGTGGCGGTGGCTTTTTGTCCGGGGGTGACCGTCAGGTTTTGGCCCATGGCGCTGGACGCTGAAAACCCAAGGGCCAAACCAAACACCAGGGTCAAAAGCTTGTGTTCTGCGTTGACTGCCATTGGCTTTGTCATTTTAGGTTTCGTCACCATGTAGGTCATGATATGTTTCTGCATTGCAAATGCCTCCAAGGCCTCAAAGATTTCAGGCTTGGCTCTTGTCCGTTGCAAACAAGACGCGGACTCTGAGCGACAATCTTGATAAATTACACACGATTCTGCGCTCAAGCCCTTGATTGAGCAACGTTTTCCGCGTTTCAAAACTGTTGACTCGTGGAAAAGTAGCGAAAATAACGACACCTTTGAAGAGAATCCATGGCTTTACTCACCATTCTTTGTTACCCCGACGCCAAATTGCATAAGGTTGCCAAACGTGTGCAAAGCGTCGATGCGCGCATCTCTGCCTTGATTTCAGACATGCTTGAAACCATGTATGACGCCAAAGGCATTGGCTTGGCCGCCACCCAAGTTGACATGCACGAGCGCCTGATCGTGATCGATGTGTCTGAAGAGCGCAACGACGCTTTGGTGCTGATCAACCCCGAAATCATCTGGCACAGCGTTGAAACCCATCTCAACGAAGAGGGTTGTTTGTCGGTGCCGGGCATTTACGACGGCGTGCAGCGATTTAATTCTGTCAAAGTGTCGGCGCAGGATGGGCAGGGCAAGTCCAGAGTGGTTGAGGCGGAGGGCTTGCTCGCCGTTTGCATTCAGCATGAGATGGACCACCTGGTGGGCAAAGTGTTTGTGGAATACCTGTCGCCACTCAAACGCAACCGCATAAAGACCAAGATGCTTAAGGCGCAGCGGGACGATAACAAGTGAACTTCGCGCATCCAAGCCATGACGTTGCGCTCTCCCCACCCATGACACTTCGAGTCATATTTGCCGGAACACCTGAATTTGCTAGTGTGGCCTTAGAGCAAATTCATGCAGCGGGCCACGAAGTGGTGTTGGTTTTAACCCAACCCGACCGCCCAGCTGGGCGCGGTCTGAAGCTGCAGGCCTCCAGCGTCAAGCAATTGGCGCTGACCCACGGGTTTGCTCTGGCGCAGCCGCGCAGTTTGAAGTTGGACGGGAAGTTTCCCGACGAAGCCGCCGCCGCACAAGCCGTCATTCAAGCCGCCAATGCCGACGTGATGGTGGTCGCTGCGTATGGCCTGATATTGCCGCTTTGGGCCTTGCAGACGCCTCGGCTTGGGTGTTTGAATATTCATGGCTCACTGTTGCCGCGTTGGCGCGGTGCCGCACCCATTCACCGGGCGATTGAGGCGGGCGACCTGCAAACCGGCATCACCATCATGCAGATGGACGCGGGTCTGGACACTGGCGACATGCTGCTGGTTGAATCGCTGCCCATCGGGCCCCATGACACCACCGGCGCACTTCACGACCGCCTGGCGGCCTTGGGTGCCAGCATGATTGTGCAAGCCTTAGAACTTTCGCAGACAGGCGGCTTGCGGCCAGTCAAACAACCGGCTGAAGGTGTGACTTACGCCCACAAAGTTGAAAAAGCCGAAGCCACCATCGACTGGAACCAGACCGCCGAAGTCATTGTGCGGCGCATTCATGCGTTCAACCCAGGTCCGACGGCCAGCAGCCGGTTGGGTGACGAAACCCTTAAAATTTGGGATGCGCACACCGGCGTACTGCCGCTTGGGGCCTTGCCTGGCAGTTTGACGCCGGGCCTCGTTTTGTCGGCGCAGGGCGCAAGCATTGAGGTGGGCGCGATAGATTCCGTCGTGGTTTTGACCGAATTGCAACGCCCTGGCGGCAAACGGCTGCTTGCCAGCGACTTTTTGCGGGGTGCCAAGCTCAGTCCAGGCGCGCAATTCGAGCAAAATGGCGTTGTAGGGTCTCAAGGCATTCCCACTTAAGCCCATCCAAATCAACCAACCCTACGCAAACCTTGCGCAATGCCCGCCATGAACGTCATTCGCTTCTCAGACCTGTGTGCCCAAGGCAAAGTCCGCGGCAAGCGGGTTTTCATCCGTGCCGACCTCAACGTGCCGCAAGATGCGTCTGGCGCCATCACTGAAGACACCCGCATTCGCGCGTCGATTCCTGCCATCCAAATGGCACTGGACGCCGGTGCTTCCGTCATGGTCACGTCGCATTTGGGTCGTCCCACAGAAGGGGCCTTCAAACCCGCCGATTCTTTGGCACCTGTCGCCCGGCGCATGGGCGAACTGATGGGCGCGCCTTGGCAAAACGGCGTGCCGCTGGTCAGCCATTGGGTCGACGGCGTGGCCCTCAATGGACAACCGCTGGCACCTGGTCAACTGGTCATGCTGGAAAACTGCCGCGTGAACCTTGGCGAAAAGAAAAACGACGAAGCCCTGAGTCGCAAAATGGCCGCTTTGTGTGACATTTTTGTGCACGATGCATTTGGCACCGCCCACCGCGCCGAAGCCTCCACCTACGGCATTGCCCTATTCGCGCCGATTGCCTGCGCTGGGCCTTTGCTGGCAGCCGAAATGGACGCCATCAGCGCCGCACTGGCATCGCCCAAACGGCCTTTGGTGGCGATTGTGGCGGGCTCCAAAGTCTCGACCAAGCTCACCATTCTGAAAAGCCTGTCAACCAAGGTGGATCAGCTGATCGTCGGGGGCGGCATTGCCAACACCTTCATGCTGGCGGCCGGCCTGAAAATTGGCAAAAGCCTGGCTGAGGCTGATTTGCTGCCCGAGGCAAAAGCCGTCATTGACGCCATGAAAGCCCGCAACGCCGCAGTGCCAATTCCCATTGATGTGGTGACTGCCAAAAGCTTTTCTGCCACGGCTGAGGCTACCGTCAAAGCAGCCACCGATGTGGCCGATGACGACCTGATTTTGGACATCGGCCCCCAAACCGCCGCCTTGTTGGCCACGCAATTGAAGTCGGCAGGCACCATAGTCTGGAATGGCCCGGTCGGCGTGTTTGAGTTTGCCGCTTTTGAAAACGGCACCAAGGTGCTGGCCCACGCGATTGCGGATTCAACCGCGTTTTCGATTGCAGGGGGCGGCGACACCCTGGCCGCCATCGCCAAATACGGCATAGAAGACAAAATCAGCTACATCTCCACTGGCGGCGGCGCTTTTCTGGAAGTGCTTGAGGGCAAAACTTTGCCGGCTTTTGAAGTGCTGGAGCGCCGCGCCAAAGATCAGGCCTGAGGGGATCGGAAGCTCGCTGGGATTCAAAGGCTGCCAGGGGCGCTTGATTGCTGGACAGGCAAGCTGATTTCTGTCCGTTTTTGACCCCTTTTTGCCAAAAAAGAACCTTCAGGTTCTTTTTTGGCAAAAAGGGGTCAAAAACGCCCAAATATGAAAAAAATATTGGTCTAGCTATCG